>DATKFT010001127.1:0-2161 GCA_035544335.1 Pseudorhodoferax sp. | reverse complement strand
AGTTCAATAACTCAGCGACCGCGCCGATTCTAGCTTTCCCGATGACTTTGCCGTGCTGTGGCCGCCGCGCCGGCCTTTTGCCGTGATGGCCCATTTCGCCATTGCCCTGCTGCGCCTGATGGCGCCTTGGCCGCTGCCATGGGTGCGTGGCCTGGGGGCGTTCGTGGGGTGGCTGCTGTACCGGGTGATGGGGCGGCGCCGGCGCATCGCCTTGACCAACCTGGCGCTGTGTTTCCCGCATTTGTCTGTGGACGAGCGCGAGGCCCTGGTCCGCCGGCATTTCGTGGTCTTCGTGCAGGCCTGGCTGGACCGGGCCTGGCTCTGGCACGGCCGGCCCGAGCTGGTGCGCAGCCGGCTGCGCATGACGGGCGCGTTGCACGAGCTGGCGGGCACGGCGCCCACACTGCTGTTCGCACCGCACTTCGTTGGCCTGGACGCCGGGGCCACGGCGCTGTCGCAGCAGATCCCACGGCAGTTCGCGACCATCTTCACGCCGCAGTCCAACCAGACCGTGGACCGCTGGGTCGCGCGCGGGCGCCAGCGCTTCGGCAACGCCAAGCTGTACAACCGGGCCGACGGCATCAAGCCCGTGGTCGCGGCGCTGCGCGCGGGCGAGCCCGTGTACCTGCTGCCCGACATGGATTTCGGCGCGCGCGACTCGGTCTTCGTGCCGTTCTACGGCGTGCCGGCCGCCACCGTGCCCTCGCTGGCGCGCTTCGCGCGGCTGGGCCGTGCGCGCGTGGTGCCCGTGGTCACGCGCCTCACGGATGCGGGCTACGAGGTGCAGGTGCTGCCAGGCTGGGATGGCTTTCCGGGCGCCGATGCCGTGGCCGACACGGCCTTGATGAACGCGCGGCTGCAGGGCTACATCGACGCCATGCCCGAGCAGTACTTCTGGGTGCACAAGCGCTTCAAAACCCGTCCGCCCGGGGCGCCTTCCGTCTACTGAGGGCGCGCCGGTTCAGGCTGCTTCGGGATGGGCCCAGCGCCACAGCAGCTGGCTGGCCTCATCGATGCCCTGGCGCTTGAGCGCCGAGAACAGCAGGGCTTCGCCGCCGCCCGCGTTGAGCTTGGCAATCGCCAAGGCCTTGCTGGCCTCCATGCGCGTGAGCTTGTCGGCCTTGGTCAGCAGCAGCAGGAACTTGAGGCCTTCTTCGACGCGCGGACGCACCACTTCGAGCAGCACCTCGTCCAGCTCGGTCAGGCCCAGGCGCGGATCGCACAGCAGCACGATGCCCTTGAGGTTCTCGCGCGTGACGAGGTAGTTGGCCATCACCTGTTGCCAGCGCACCTTGTCGGCCTTGGGCACGGCCGCGTAGCCGTAGCCGGGCAGGTCGGCCAGCACGGCATCGGTGACGCCCTGCTTGCCCAGCGAAAACAGGTTGATGTGCTGCGTGCGGCCAGGTTTCTTGGACGCGAAGGCCAGCTGCTTTTGCTGCGTCAGTGTGTTGATGCAGGTGGACTTGCCGGCGTTGGAGCGGCCGACGAAGGCGATCTCCGGCACGTCCAGCGCGGGCAGGAACTGCAGCTGCGGTGCCGTGGTCAGGAAACGGGCTGTGTGCAGCCAACCCGATGCGACAGCAGCGGCAGAAGGAGCCGGTGCAGCGGCGGGGGCGGGATTGGTCATGTCAATAGGGGGAGAGCGCGGGGTCGCATTGTAGAATCGCCGGGTTTTGCGCACATAAAACCCACCCTCGATATGAAGTTGCTTGCCTCCATGATCCTGGCTGCCATGTTCGCAGCGCCTTCGTTCTCCAGCTTTGCCGCCGATCAGCAGCCGGCCGCGCCGAAGGCGGCGAAGCCGGATCTGGTCAAGGGCGAGCAAAGCTACACGGCCGTCTGCGCGGCCTGCCACGGCGCCGACGGCAACTCCTCCATCGCTGCCAACCCCAAGCTGTCGCAGCAGCACCCGGAGTACCTGGTCAAGCAGCTGCACGAGTTCAAGGACGGCAAGCGCGCCGACCCGGTCATGAAGGGTTTCGCCTCGGCGCTCAGCGACGAGGACATGCGCAACATCTCCTACTGGGTGACCGCGCAAAAGGCCAAGCCCGGCTTCGCCAAGGACAAGGAGCTCGTGCAACTGGGCGAGCGCATCTTCCGCGGCGGCATCGCCGACCGCCAGGTCGCCGCCTGTGCCGGTTGCCACAGCCCCAACGGCGCC
>DATKFT010001126.1:0-5036 GCA_035544335.1 Pseudorhodoferax sp. | reverse complement strand
ACGGTGCTCTTGTCGACGATGACCTTGTAGTCCGTCATCAGCCGGCCGATGTTGCGCGCGGCGGCCAGCACGTACTGCATGTCGGCCGAACCGTCTTCGTCGGGCGGTGTGCCGACCGCGATGAACTGGATGGTGCCGTGGTGCACGGCACGCTCGATGTCGGTCGTGAAGCGCAGGCGGCCGGCCGCCACGTTGCGCCGCACCATCTCCTTGAGGCCGGGTTCGTAGATCGGGATGCCGCCTTCCTCAAGAATGCGGATTTTTGCGGGGTCGACATCCAGACACAGCACGTCGTTGCCGACTTCGGCCAGGCAGGTTCCGCTCACAAGGCCGACATAGCCGGATCCGACGACAGTGATTTTCATGGTGCGTTCCGGTTGAACAGGGACAATGCCGCGCGCAGGTCGGCCGTTGCACCTATCTTAGCGAACACTTGCGGCGTGGCTGCGGTGCTGCAGCCAAGCGTTTCGCCCATTGCCAGATGTATCCCCATGACCTCCGATTTCCTGCGTCCCGCCGGCCCGCGGCCGCAGGCCGCATGACATTGCCAGCCGGGCACCGGGTGCTGGCGGCATGGTTCGCCGCCGCGTGCGCGGCCGTGGGGAGCTGGCAGGCGCTCGCGCATCCACTGTCGCCCGGCCTTGCGCTGGCGGCCTGGGCGCTGTGGCTGTGGGCCGCCTGGCGCTGGCCGCAGGCCTGGTTGTTCGTGCTGCCTGCCGTGTTGCCGCTGGCCAGCCTCGCGCCGTGGACGGGCCGCATCGTGGGCGACGAGTTCGACCTCGTGGTGCTGGGCGCGCTGGCGGCAGGGCATGCGCGGCTGGCGCTGGGCCGCACGCGGGCCGGTGCCGCGGCCGGGGAACGCTTCTGGGAGGGGCGCACCGTGCTGGCGCTCGCGCTGTGGGCTTCGGTGGCGCTGGGCCTGGCGCAGGGGCTGCTGGACCAGCACTGGGCACCCCCCTACGAGCTGGGGCCGTACACGGGCTGGGGCAACAGCCTGCGGGTGGCCAAGAGCCTGGTCTATGCGCTGCTGGCGCTGCCGCTGCTGCGCGCGACGCTGCGCCGCGCGCCGCGTGCGGCCACACGGCGGCTGGCGTCGGGCATGTGCGTGGGCCTGGGCGTGCTGGCCGCGGCTGTGCTGTGGGAGCGCGCGGCGCTGCCGGGGCTGTTCAACTTCGGGTCGGACTACCGCACCGTGGGCCTGTTCTGGGAGATGCACGTGGGCGGCGCTGCCATCGACGCCTACCTGGCCATCGCCGTGCCCTTCGCGGCCTGGGCCGTGGCCTCGGCGCGCCGGTTGCGGACCTGGCTTGCGGCGGCACTGCTGCTGCACCTGCTGGCCTATGTGTGCATCACCACGTTCGCGCGCGGCGTGTACGGCGCCGTGCTCGGGTCGCTGGTGGTGGCCGGCGTGCTGTGGCGCTGGCACCTGCGCCCGGTCGCGGCGCCGGCGCCGCGCTGGCGCAAGCGGGCCAACCTGCTGCTGTGGATCCTGCTGGCCGCGCAGGTGCTCGCGATGGCGATGGCCAGCAGCTTCATGGTCGAGCGCCTGCGCGCCTCGGACAACGATTTCGGCAGCCGCCTGGCGCACTGGACACGCGGTCTGTCCATCGCCCAGACGCCACGCGACTGGCTGCTCGGCATCGGCCTGGGACGGCTGCCCACGCGGTACGCGGCCCTGGGGCCCGCGGGCGAGTTCCCCGGGGCGGCGGCGGTCCTGGCCGAGACGGCACCCGGGGCGCAGGGCCATTTCCTGCGCCTGCACGGGCCGCCGACGCGCCTGCAGCTGGCGGGCCGCTATGCGATGGCGCAGCAGGTCGCGGCCGTGTCGCATGCACGCTACCGCGTCGCCTTCGACCTGCGGTCCGAACACAGTGCCTATCTGCGCGTGCGGGTCTGCGAGCGGCACCTGCTGTACGAGCTCGACTGCCAGCAGCGCTACCTGGTGCGGCGCGCCGGCACGGGCGGCCAATGGGAACGCGTGGCGCTGGAGCTGCGCGGGCCCGCGCTGGGCCAGGAGCTGGGCTGGGCGCCGCGGCTCGTGAGCCTGGACATCTCCGTGGTCGCCCCGGCCACGGTGGTGGATGTGGACCGGCTGGAGCTGTCGGCCGGCACCCGCACGGGGTTGCTGGCCAATGGCGACTTCGAACAGGGCCTGGCGCACTGGTACCCGTCCGTCGACGCCTACTTCCTGCCCTGGCACATCGACAACCTGGTCCTGGAGCTGCTGATCGAGCGCGGCGTGCTGGGCCTGGTGCTCGTGGGGCTGCTGCTCGGGGGGGCGCTGTGGCGGCTGTCGTTCGGCGCCGCGCGCGGCCAGCCGGCCGCGCCCTGGCTGGCCGCGGCGCTGGCGGGCGGCTGCGCGCTGGGGCTGGTCAGCAGCGTCATGGACATGCCGCGCGTGGCCTTCCTGTTCCTGCTGCTGGCCTGCTGGGCCTGGTGCCTGCCGCCGGCCCGCCGCACGGCGGCTGCCGCATGTCGCCCGGCGCGCTTATAGTGGCGCCGCCTGCCGGCGCCGCCACGGCCCGGCACCCAGGATCCACCTGAAACGCGAGGTCGCCCGTGCCCTCTTACGACAACGCTGACGCGCCACGCCGGCTGCAGTCTCCCCATCTGCATGCCTATGCGGCCGAAGGCCCGCCCCTGGTCGATGCGCCGCAGCCACGGCGCGCGCCCGCGATGCGCCGCCGCGTGCTGGTGTTCTTCAGCGTGTTCCTGCTGTGCGCCATCGCGAGCCTGGCCTACACCTACCTGCGGCCTGCGGTCTATCTGGCCGACGCGCGCGTGCAGCTGACGCCGTCCGCGCTGGGCGCCTCGATCGCGGCGTCGGGACCGCGCGACGCCTCGCAGGACTTCATGACCGAGCTGCAGACCCTGGGCAGCCGCCCGGTGCTCGAGCAGGTGGCTGAGCGGCTGGGTGATGCGCTGGGCGCGCCTGCGGGCGGCGACCGCGTGCAGCAGCTGCACGACATGCTGCAGCTGCAGCCCGTGGAGGGCACGAACGTGGTCCGCATCGAGGTGCGCGGCCCCGACCGGCAGCTCGTGGCGCGCGTGGCCAACACGTTGATCGAGGTCTACCGCGCGCAGCAGTCCACCGCGGGCGACAGCACCTTGCAGCAGCAGCTGGCCGAGGCGCGCGAGACGCTGCGCGGCATGGACGCGCGCGTCGAGTCACGGCGCAAGGAGGTCGAGGACTTCCGCGCGCGCTCGGCCATCGTCTCGGCCGAGCGCAACGAGAACCAGGTGCTGGCGCGGCTCAAGGGCATGGGCGAGTCGGTGGCCAAGACCGACGAGCGCGTGGCCTCGGCCCAGGGCCGCGTGCGCGCACTGGAAGAGGCCCTGGCCAAGGGCCAGCGCACCACGCTGGCCAAGGACAATCCGACCCTGGCGGCCATGGAAACGCGCCTGTCCCAGATGCGCGAGGAATACAAGTCGCTGGAGCGCTCGTTCACGCCGCAGTACCTGCAGATGGACCCCAACGCCAAGGCCATCCAGGACCGCATCGCGAGCCTGGAGCAGCAGCTCGATGCCGAGCGGCGCAAAGGCATGGAAACCGCGCTGGCCGCGGCGCGCGAGGAACTGTCCAGCGCGCAGGGCACGGCCCAGCGCCTGCAGCAGCAGTTCGGTGAAGACCGCCAGAACGTGGAGCAGTTCTCGCGCCGTTTCTCCGAGTTCGAGACCATGAAGGAGGACCTCAAGGGACTGGACCAGGTCCGCCAGACCGCGCGCCAGCGCCTGCTGGCCCTGGAGGCCACGGCCCAGGAGCGCAAGCCGCGCCTGCTCGTCGTGGAGCCCGCCGCCGTGCCCGAATCGCCGTGGCGCCCGCTGTACGAACGCGATGCCGCCATCGCCGTGGCCGGCTCGCTGGTGCTGGGCTTCCTGGCCGTCTGGTTCGTCGAGTTCTTCAACCGCACCGAGCCCGTGGCGGCTGCGCCGTCCACGGTCATCATTCCGCAGCCCTGGGTGCAGGCCTATCCGCCGGGCCCGGCCCTGGGCACGGCGCCGGCCATGCAGGCCGTCGGCCACCAGGCTGCGGCGCCGCCCGAGCAGGCCATGGCCCTGCTCGCGCAGGCCTTGCCGCGCGAGCTCGAGCAATACGAGGTCGGGCAGCTGCTGGCCGCCACGGCGCCACAGCACCGCGGCGTGCTGGCCTGCCTGCTCTGCGGCCTGTCGGTCGAAGAGGTCGCGGCGCTGCGCCTGGCGGACCTGGATGCCGCAGCCGGCCGGCTGCAGGTGGGCGGCGATGCAGCGCGCGTGCTGGCCCTGCCGGCGCCGCTGCTTGCGCTGCTGGCCCAGGTGGCGGACCAGCCACGCACGGCCGCCGACATCGCCAGCGCGGTCACGTCCGCGGCTTTCGATGCCGGACTGGAGCAGCCGCAGTCGGTGACGCCCGAAAGCCTGCGCCACACCCATGTGGCCTTCCTCGTGCGCCAGGGGCTGCGCTTCGGTGAACTCGGCCGCCTGGTCGGGCGTCTGTCGTCCGAGCAGCTCAATGCGCTGGCACCGCTGGCGCCGCCTGGGGAACGGCGGCCGCTGGCCGAGGTCGAGCGCCTGATGCCCGCGGTGGCTGCATTGGCGCCCGCCGAGGGCTGAGCCGCCTCCTGCGCTCGGCTCAGCGCGTTGCGTGCGTCGGCGCCGCACGCAACGCGGCGCTGCGCTCGGCCAGGCCCTGCCAGGCCGGCTGGTCGGGCGCGTAGCGCGCACGCAGGTGGCCCGCGATCTGGGCGATCTGCGCATCCGAGAGGTTGTCGGCAAAGCCGGGCATGAAGCCCACCTCGGGGCCCGCGGCTTCGCGCACCCCTTCGAGCATCACGCGCAGCAGGTTGTCGGGCCGCTCGCTGTGCAGCTTGGTCGACAGCGCCAGCGGCAGGTTGAGCCCCAGCAGCTGCGGGCCGCTGCCGTCGTGGTGGCAGGCGCCGCAGGCGTTCTCGAACAGACGCTGCGCAGGCCCGGGCAGCGTGGCGGCGCTGCGCGCGACCACGGCCTGCGCCTGTGTCTGCGTCTGCGCTGCTGTCTGGGCGGAAGCGTCGGCCCCACGG
>DATKFT010001125.1:0-2380 GCA_035544335.1 Pseudorhodoferax sp. | reverse complement strand
CGGGCAGAACAACCGCTGGATCGTGACCGAGGGCCTCAAAGCCGGTGAGCAGGTCATGGTCGATGGCTTTCAGAAACTCATGATGCTGCCGCCCGGCTCGCCCGTGAAGCCGGTGCCCTGGCAGGCGCCGGGGCAGGCCGCTGCCGTGGCCGCCGTGGCCGCCGCGGCCGCCTCGGGCGCCAAGCCCTGAGCGCGACAGGAGCCCCGCACCATGGCCCGTTTCTTCATCGACCGACCGATCTTCGCCTGGGTGGTCGCGCTGTTCATCATCGTGATGGGCGCGGTCGCGATCACCCAGCTGCCGATCGCGCAGTATCCGCCGGTGGCACCGCCCACCATCACCGTCAACGCCACCTACCCGGGCGCCTCGGCCCAGACCATGGACGAGAGCGTGCTCTCCGTCATCGAACGCGAGATGAACGGTTCGCCCGGTCTCGCCTACATGGAATCGACGAGCCAGGCCGACGGCACGGGCCAGATCGCCTTGAGCTTCGAGCCCGGCACCAACCCCGACCTGGCCCAGGTGGACGTGCAGAACCGGCTCTCGCGCGCCACGCCGCGCCTGCCGGCCGCCGTGACGCAGCAGGGCGTGCGCGTGGACAAGGCGTCCAGCAACTTCCTGGCCATGGTGTCGCTGGTGTCGCAGGACCCGAGCTACAGCGTCTACCAGCTCGGCGACTATGTCTCGCGCAACGTGCTGCCCGAGATCCAGCGCATCCCCGGTGTCGGCCAGGCGCAGCTGTTCGCGTCCGAGGGCGCGTTGCGGATCTGGATCGATCCGGCCAAGCTGGCCGGCTACCAGCTCTCGACCACCGATGTGACCCAAGCCATCCGGGCGCAGAACGCGCAGGTGGCCTCGGGTTCCATCGGCGACCTGCCGAACGTCTCCGAGCAGGCCATCTCCGCCACCGTCGTGGTCCACGGCCAGCTCGGCACGCCGCAGGCCTTCGGCGAGATCGTGCTGCGCGCCAACGCCGACGGCTCCACGGTGCGGCTCAAGGACGTGGCGCGCGTGGAGGTCGGCATCGAGAGCTATGCCTACGCCTCGCGGCTCAGCGGCAAGCCCTCGGTCGCCGTGGGCATCCAGCTCTCGCCCGCGGGCAATGCGCTGGCCACCTCCCGGCTCGTGCAGACCAAGATGGCCGAGCTGGAACCGTACTTCCCGGCCGGCGTGCGCTGGCAGATGCCCTACGACAGCTCGACCTTCGTGTCGGTCTCGATCAAGCAGGTCGCGCAGACCCTGCTCGAGGCCATCGTGCTGGTGTTCCTGGTCATGTTCCTGTTCCTGCAGAACTGGCGCTACACCATCATCCCCACGCTGGTGGTGCCGATCGCCTTGCTGGGCACCTTCGCCACGCTGCTCGCGCTGGGCTTTTCGATCAACGTGCTGACCATGTTCGGCATGGTGCTCGTGATCGGCATCGTGGTGGACGATGCCATCGTGGTGGTGGAGAACGTCGAGCGCATCATGAGCGAGGAGGGGCTCTCGCCGCTGGAGGCCACGCGCAAGGCCATGCGCCAGATCTCGGGCGCCATCATCGGCATCACGCTCGTGCTGGTGGCCGTGTTCGTGCCGCTGGCCTTCTTCAGCGGCGCGATCGGCAACATCTACCGGCAGTTCTCGGCCACGATGGTCACCTCGATCGCGTTCTCGGCCTTCCTCGCGCTGTCGCTCACGCCGGCCCTGTGCGCCACGCTGCTGCAGCCCGTCGAGGCCGGCCACCACCATGGCAAGCGCGGCTTCTTCGGCTGGTTCAACCGCGGCTTCGCGCGCACCGCCAAGGGCTACGAGGGCTGGGTGGCGCGCATCCTCAAACGCAGCGGCCGCACCATGGTCGTCTACCTGGCCATCGCGGGCGCGATCGGCGTGATGTACACGCGCCTGCCGTCCTCGTTCCTGCCCAACGAAGACCAGGGATTCGTGCTCGTCAGCGTGCAGCTGCCGCCGGGCGCGACGCAGAACCGCACGCTCGAGGTCGTCAAGCAGGTCGAGGCCTACATGCTGGAGCAGCCCGAGGTGCGCGACACCGTCGCCATCCTGGGCTTCAGCTTCACGGGGCGCGGGCAGAACGCGGCCATCATGTTCGTTCCGCTCAAGGACTGGGCCGAGCGCAAGGGCGCCGAGCACACGGCGCAGGCCATCGCGGGCCGCGCCATGGGCCGCTTCTCGCAGATCCGCGATGCCTTCGTGTTCCCGCTGTCGCCGCCGCCGATCTCCGAACTCGGCAACGCCTCGGGCTTCACGTTCCGGCTGCAGGACCGCAGCGGCCAGGGCCATGCCGCGCTCGTGCGGGCGCGCGACCAGCTGCTGGCCGCGGCCTCCAAGAGCCCCGTGCTCGCGGGCGTGCGGCCCGACGGCCTGGAAGACGCGCCGCAGCTG
>DATKFT010001124.1:0-14636 GCA_035544335.1 Pseudorhodoferax sp. | reverse complement strand
ACGCCCAGCATCTGGCTGTAGGTCACGGGCACGCCGATGATCTTGAAGTCCTTGACCGGATCGAAGGGCATCTTCTCGTACAGCGAGGGGTTTACGGTGAAGGTCGTGTCCAGTGCGAACAGCAGCGTGTAGCCGTCGGCGGCTGCCTTGGCCACCATGTCGCTGCCCACGTTGCCGCCGGCGCCGGGGCGGTTGTCGACGACGAAGGGCTGCTTGAGCCTGGCCTGCATTTCCTGCAGCACGGCGCGCGCGAACGCGTCCAGGGGGCCGGGCACCGTGGTCACGACCACGCGCACCGGCTTGGCCGGGTATCCGTCGGCGGCCAGGGTGGCCGCGCCGGCGCAGGCGATGGCCACGGCGATGCTGAGCTTCTTCAGGGATGTCATGTCGATTTCCTCGTGAGAGCGGTGGATGGAGGGCTTTGGATTCAGTCCTCAAACTGGGGCATGCAGCACCGTGACGGTTCCAGCCCTGGCCGCGGGCGGTCGTTTGCGGCCCAGGGTGGCCCATCTTGGGTTGCTCACCTTGTTGGAATACTAAATACAGTATTTGATAAGCAAGGTGCATGCCTCCAACCGCTGCGAGGGTGGGGCTGCCAGGCGTCACCGCGGCCGCGGTCGGTACCTGGCCGCCGCGCCGGGCCCGGGCCGGGGGCCTGCACCGCATGCGCTGGCGGGCGTGGAATGGCGGTTGGGGCCGCGGCGTGCTGCCGGGCGAGAGGGTGCTGGCGACGCCGAACGCGCCGGGGTCACACGGACCCGGCTGGGATCGCTGGGGCGCCTGGTTGCGGTGCTTGCCGCGGCGGGGCCGTCCGCCGCTCCGTCCCGTTCCTTGCGGTGCGCCGGCCGGTGCCGCGCAGGCGTGGGCCGATGGCGCGGCCGCGGGCTCAATCGCCCTTGATCTTGGCCGTGGTGATCACGCCATGCCAGTGGCCACGTGCGTGGCGCAGCCACTCCGCGGAGGCCTGCTGCGACAGCTGGGTCTCGGTGTAGTCGGCGACGCGGTTCAGTTCCATGACCTTGGGCGACTTCATCGCCAGGTTCATTTCCTTGGCCAGCAGGTTCACGATCTCCGGCGGGGTGCCGGCAGGCGCAGCCAGCACGTAGGCGAAGGTGGCGTTGAAGTTGGGAAAGCCCTGTTCGGCCACGGTCGGCAGATCGGCGGTGGCGGCCGAGCGCTGCGTGCCGGAGCTGGCCAGGGCCTGCAGCTTGCCGGCCTTGGCGTGCGGCAGCACACCGCTGCCCACCGCGAACAAGGCGTCGACCTGGCCTCCGAGCACATCGACGACCGAGGCACCCGTGCCCTTGTACGGGATGTGGGTCATGTTCAGTCCGGCCGCCGACAGGAAGGCCGCCATGGTCAGGTGGCTGGGCGAGCCGTTGCCGCCCGAGGCATAGCTCAGCTGCTTGGCCTTGGCCATCTGCACGAACTGCGTGAGGCTGGTGGCCTTCATGCTGGGGCCGCTGACCAGCACCTGGCTGTAGGTCACGGGCACGCCGATGAAGCTGAAGTCCCGGTCCGGGTCGAAGGGCATCTTCTCGTACAGGGAGGGGTTCACCGTGAACGTGGTGTCCAGCGCGAACAGCAGCGTGTAGCCATCCGCCGGGGCCTTGGCCACCACGTCGGCGCCCACGTTGCCGCCGGCCCCGGGCTTGTTGTCGACCACGAAGGGCTGGTTCAGGTTGGTTTGCATCTGGGCCAGCACGGCACGTGCAAAGGCGTCCAGCGGGCCCGGCACGGTGGTCACGACCACGCGGACCGGCTTGTTGGGATAGGTCTGGGCGAGTGCGCTAGCGCCAACGCAGGCGAGCGCGCACGCCAGGCTCAAGGATCTCACCGACAACTTCTTTTGCATTGCATGTCTCCAGGGGGCGTCAATGGTGGGGGCCGTTCGTGTTCGACGCAATGTCGAATACAGTATTCAATATGGCATGAATCGACCGCGAATTCAAGTTTTCGGGCTGGCCGCGCGCTGTTCTCCGGTGGATTTCAGGGCATTCTCGGAGCCATTTGTCATTTTGGTATACAGTATTTCCATGAAGGCACTCAGGCCTGGCATGGCCTGGACGCCACCTCCTGCGACCTTCTTGGAGCCATGCATCTCATGCAGCACATCACCGACGCCATGGTCGAGTCCGCCGTCAGCGCGGACGACGCACAACAGGTCCTGCGCGAGGCCTGGCGCAGCTTCGACGCCGCGGGCGCCGCGATGCAGGAACGCGTGCGCACCGAAGCGGGCGGCGTCAAGCTGTCCACGCTGGGGGCCGTGCTGCCCGGCCAGGGCGTGGCCGGCGCCAAGGTCTACACGACGGTCGCGGGCCGCTTTTCCTTCGTGATCCTGCTGTTCGACAGCAGGGACGGCCGGCCGCTCGCGTCGTTCGACGCGGCCGCCATCACGCGTTTGCGCACGGCCGCCTGCTCGGTTCTCGCCGCACAGCACCTGGCCCGGCCCGACGCGCGCCGCCTGGCCATCTTCGGGACCGGTGTGCAGGCCCAGGCGCACCTGGCGCAGTTCGCGGCCGCCTATGCGCTGGAGGAGGTGCGCCTGTGCAGCCGCCAGCCCGTGCCCGAGACGGTGGCGGCCTGGAGCCGGCAGACCGGCGTGGCGGTGCGCCAGTGCACGGCCCAGGCGGCCGTGGACGGCGCCGACCTCGTCGTCACGGCCTCGCGTGCGGCCGCGCCTCTGTTTGCGGGCGAGGCGCTGGCGCCCGGCGTCTTCGTGGCGGCGGTCGGCTCCAGCCTGCCGCACACGCGCGAGCTGGACGACACGGCGCTGCGCCGCGCGCGCCTGGTGGCCGTGGAATGGCGGCCGCAGTCATTGCGCGAGGCCGGCGACCTCGTGCTGGCGGCGCCCGACACGGGGCTTGCCGACAAGACCGTGGAGCTGGGCGCGCTCGTGAGCGGGCGCGTGGCCGGGCGCACGCACGCGGACCAGATCATGGTCTACAAGTCGGTGGGCGTGGGACTGCAGGACGTGGCGCTGGCCGGCCTGGCCTGGCGCCGTCTGCAGGGTGGCGCCGGCGCCTAGGGTTCCATCTGCGCCGCGTTGTACACGTGGCGCGTGGCCAGCAGCGCGGCCAGTTCGGCGTCGCCCTTGATCACGGCGCGCAGGATGGCGGCGTGCTCTTCCCAGTTCTGCTTGCCGCGGGTGCGGTTGATGGGCGCGAACACCAGCGCCGTGCGGTCGCGCAGCGAACGCATGATGTCCTGCAGCACCGAATTGGCCGCGATGCTGGACAGCGCGTCGTGGAAGCGCTGGTTCATGCGCATGGTGGTCGCGACGTCGTCGCTCTCGGCCAGCCGTGTGCCTTCTTCGAGGATGCGTTCGAGCTCGGCGATCTGCGTCGGGTCGTGCCGCTTGGCGGCGAGCTTGGAGTTGAGCCCCTCCAACGTGGCCCGCACTTCCACGAGTTCGCGCATCTGCTGCGCGCTGAAGCTCGTGACCGAGGCGCCGCGGCGCGGCTCGATGGTGACCAGGCCTTCGGCGGCCAGCTGCCGCAGCGCTTCGCGCACCGGCATGCGCGAGACACCCAGCTCCTCGGACAAGCGCCCTTCCACGAGGCGCTCGCCCGGCGGGACCTGCCCGCCAAGGATGCGGCCGCGCAGTGCATCGACCACGAGCTGGGTCAGTGGGGAATGGCTGGCGCCAAGAGTCCCTGGCAGGCTGGCGGGCGCATCCATTGGCGTGGTCTCGGGTCGGGGTCGGAAATCGGTGAGCGAGCCGCTCGAAAACCCGCGATTCTATGGGAGCGCACCCTGCGGCGCTGCCGCTGCGCCGGGGCCCTGCCTCAGCGCGCTGCGCCGAACTCCTTGGCGACCCAGTCGTCCACGAGCGTCTTCTCGTAGCGCAACGGGTCGTCCGTGTAGCGTGCGGGCCGCATGAGGAAGTTCAGGTCGCGCAACTGGCGCGTGCCGGCCTGCAGCACCTGTCCATCGGCGCCCAGCCGCTGGAAGTTCAGGTCGATGCGCGGCGGGTAGATGTCGCGCACCACGCGCAGCTGCGCGGCCTGCGGGCCGCGCCAGCCCTCGTAGCGGCCGGCGCGCTGCACGTCGGTGATCTGGACCGCGAGCCGCTGCCCTGGCGGCAGGATTTCGGCCGCCCGGTCGGCCAGGTGTTCGCTGAGCGCGTCCAGCCAGGCGCGCCGCGCGGCGTCGGTCTCGTGCGCACCGTCCTGCGCGTCGCTGAACCCGGCGGGGTCGCCGTAGGTCACGCTGACCGTGCCGGCCGCCACGTCGGCGCGGGCCCGGGCGCCGCCGGGGCCGCCGGCCGGCGGGATCGCGCAGGCCGCCAGCGCGCAGGCCAGGGCCAGCGCCAGCCAGCGCAGGTGGCGGGCCGCGGGCAGGGGCGAGGCCCTGTGGGCGGTGTGGGCGGTGTGGGCGATCGGGGCGGAGCCGTTCGGCCGGAGGGGGCGCAACATCGTCATGCCGTGGTTTTACTCCAGGGTGGCATAGACCAGGTGCCGGAACAGGTTGCGAAAGAAGATGCGCTGGTTGGGTGCCTGGGCCAGCAGCAGCGCGAACACGTCCTCGGCCGGGTCGACGAAGAAGAAGGTGCCGCCGATGCCGCTCCAGAAGTACATGCCGGGCGAGCCGGGCTGCGGCGCCAGGCCGGCCGCGGTGCGCACGGCCACGCCCAGGCCGAAGCCATGGCCCGGCGCCAGCAGGTCGCCGGCCACGGGGATGGCGCCCAGGTGGTCGGCCGCCATCCACTCGATGGTCTTGCGCGACACCAGGCGCTGGTTGCCATGGCGGCCCTGGTTGCGCAGCAGCTGCAGGAAGCGCAGGTAGTCGGCGGCCGTGGACACCAGCCCGCCGCCGCCGGATTCGAACGCGGGGGCACTGCGCACGTCCAGCATGGCCACGGTCCGACCGCTCTCGGGGCAGCGCGCGAATGGCTCGGCGATGCGGTGCTGCTGCGCCTGGGGCACGCTGAACGCCGTGTCGACCATGCCCAGCGGCCCCAGCAGCAGCCGCTGCAGCAGCGCGCCCAGTGGCTCGCCGGTCACGGCCTCCAGCAGCGCGCCCAGCACGTCGGTCGCGCGGCTGTACTGCCAGCAGCTGCCGGGCTGCGCCATGTAGGGCAGGCGCGCGAGCGCGTCGCAAAAGCCCGTGCTGTTGCGTGTGCGGTCGGCCAGGTCGGCGGCCTGGTACTGGCGCTGCACGGGGCTGTCGCCCAGGAACTCGTAGGTGAAGCCGGCCGTGTGGCGCAGCAGGTCGTGCACGGTCGGCGGGCGCAGCGCGCGCTGCAGCGCCAGGCTGCCGTCCTCCTCCACGACGCCCACCGGCGTCTCGGCGAACTGCGGCAGGTAGCGCGTGATGGGATCGGCCAGCGACAGGCGGCCCTCTTCGGCCAGCATCAGCGTGGCCAGCGACACGATGGGCTTGGTCATCGAGTAGATGCGAAAGATCGCATCGGCCGGCATGGCCTGCATGCCGGCCGGGTCCAGCCGGCCCAGGGCGGCCTGGTGGGCCACCTCGCCGCCGGCACCCACCAGCACCACGGCGCCGGGCAGCAGCCCGGCGTCGATGTGCTGCTGCAGCACCCGGTTCATGCGGTTCAGCGCTTGCGCGTTCAGACGGGCCATGGTGAATTTCTCCGGTCGAAGAGCGGGTATTGCGGCATCAAAAAAGCGGTTCTGAACCAGAAAAAACGCCGATTACATCTATTTTGGTCACAGATGACCCGCTGCTGCCGTGTGCAATCCGGGCCCCAGTGTCACCTAAAGTCTGGGGACGCCGCACCCCGCGGCCCGATCTCCATTTCCCGACGATCCCAGCCCGCATTGGGCTTCGAAAGGCCAGCCATGACCGCACGCACCACCTACCACCGCCTCCAGGTCGCGACCAACCTGGCCCGCTTCATCGAAGACAAGGTGCTGCCCGGCACCGGCATCGCGGCCGATGCGTTCTGGAAGGGCTTCGACGCCATCGTCGGCGATCTGGCACCCAAGAACGCGGCTTTGCTCGCCGAGCGCGACCGCCTGCAGACCGCGCTGGACAGCTGGCACAAGGCCCACCCCCGCCCCGTCGCCGACCAGCCGGCCTACCGCGCCTTCCTCGAGGAGATCGGCTACCTCGTGCCGGTGCCCGCCGACGTGAAGGCCACCACGGCCCATGTCGACGCCGAGCTGGCCATCCAGGCCGGCCCGCAGCTCGTGGTGCCGATCCTGAACGCGCGCTACGCGCTCAATGCGGCCAACGCGCGCTGGGGCTCGCTGTACGACGCGCTGTACGGCACCGACGCGATTGCCGAGGACGACGGCGCCGAGAAGGCCGGCGGCTACAACCCCGTGCGCGGCGCCAAGGTCATCGCTTTTGCACGCAAGTTCCTCGACGAGGCCGCGCCGCTGGCCAGCGGCTCGCACCGGGACGCCACGGGCTACCGCGTGGAAGCCGGCAAGCTCGTGGTGCAGACCGGCGCCGGCCAGACGGGCCTCCGGGACGCCGCACAGTTCATCGGCTTTCAGGGCGAGGCGGCAGCGCCCTCGTCGGTGCTGCTGCAGCACAACGGCATCCACATCGACATCCGCATCGACCGCGGCACGCCCATCGGCCAGAGCGACGCGGCCGGCGTCAGCGACCTGGTGCTCGAATCGGCGCTGTCCACCATCCTGGACCTGGAAGACTCGGTCGCCGTGGTCGATGCCGACGACAAGGTGGTCGCGTACAGCAACTGGCTGGGCATCCTGCAGGGCACGCTGACCGAGGAAGTCGCCAAGGGCGGCAGGACCTTCACGCGCGGCCTGAATCCCGACCGCCAGTACACCGGCGCCGATGGGAAGCCCGTCACGCTGCACGGCCGTTCGCTGATGTTCGTGCGCAACGTCGGCCACCTGATGACCAACCCGGCCGTGCTCTACACGGCCGCCGATGGCAGCACCCGGGAGATCCCGGAAGGCATCCTGGACGCGGTCGTCACGACCACGATCGCGCTGCACGACCTGAAGCCCCGTGCCGGCCAGACCGTGCGCAACTCGCGCACGGGCTCGGTCTACATCGTCAAGCCCAAGATGCACGGCCCGGCCGAGGTCGCCTTCGCGAGCGAGCTGTTCGGCCGCGTCGAGCAGCTGCTGGGCCTGGCCGACAGCACCGTCAAGCTGGGCATCATGGACGAGGAGCGCCGCACCAGCGTGAACCTGGCGGCCTGCATCGCCGCGGCCGCCAGCCGCGTGGCCTTCATCAACACGGGCTTCCTGGACCGCACGGGCGACGAGATGCACACCGCCATGTACGCCGGCCCGATGCTGCGCAAGGGCGCGATGAAGAGCACGCCCTGGATCACCGCGTACGAGAAGAACAACGTGCTGGTGGGCCTGGCCGCCGGCCTGCGCGGCAAGGCCCAGATCGGCAAGGGCATGTGGGCCATGCCGGATCTGATGGCCGACATGCTGGTGCAGAAGATCGGCCACCCCAAGGCCGGCGCCAACACGGCCTGGGTGCCGAGCCCCACGGCCGCGACGCTGCACGCGCTGCACTACCACCAGGTCAGCGTGGCGGACGTGCAGAAGGAACTGGAAAAGACCGACGTGGCGGCCGAGCGCGACACCATCCTGAACGGCCTGCTGACGGTGCCCGTGGCAACGGACACCAACTGGTCTGCCGCCGACAAGCAGCAGGAACTGGACAACAACGCCCAGGGCATCCTGGGCTACGTGGTGCGCTGGGTCGACCAGGGCATCGGCTGCTCCAAGGTGCCCGACATCCACAACGTGGGCCTCATGGAAGACCGTGCCACGCTGCGCATCAGCAGCCAGCACATCGCCAACTGGCTGCTGCACGGCGTGGTGAGCGAGGCCCAGGTGCGCGAGACCTTCACGCGCATGGCCGCCGTGGTCGACCAGCAGAACGCCGGTGATCCGCTCTACAAGAGCCTGGTGGCGAACCCGCAGGGCGCCGCGTTCCAGGCCGCGCTGGACCTGGTGTTCAAGGGCAAGGAGCAGCCCAGCGGCTACACCGAGCCGCTGCTGCACGCCTGGCGCCTGAAGGTCAAGGCCGCGGCGGCCTGAGCGGCACCGGCCTGTGCAAAACGGCGCCTGCGGGCGCCGTTTTGCATGCAATGACGGCGTGCTGTCCGACCCCCGGCCGCGGTGGTGGGATGGCTGGTGTACAGCATTTGCCGATACGATGCGCCCCATCCTTGCTCCGTCCGCCGCCCATGCCCGCCACGCCGCCCGCTCTCGAACAAAAAGCCTTTCTGTTGTTGCTGGTGGCGGTCACGCTGGCCTTCGGCTGGATCCTGTTGCCGTTCTACGGCGCGGTGTTCTGGGGCGCGGTGCTGGCCATCGTGTTCGCGCCGCTGTACCGCCGCCTGCTGGCCAAGACCGGCCAACGGCCCACGCTGGCCGCGCTGCTGACGCTGCTCGTGATCCTCGTGCTGGTGTTCCTGCCGCTGTCGCTGATCACGGCCTCGCTCGTGCGCGAGGGCGCGGTGCTGTACGAACGCATCAACAAGGGAGACGTCAGCTTTTCGACCTATGCGAACCAGATCTATGCGGCTGTGCCCGAATGGATCACGCACCTGCTCGCGCGTTTCGGGCTCGACGACCTCGGCGTGCTGCAGCAGCGCGTCACCGAGGCGCTCACGCAGGGCAGCCAGAAGATCGCCCAGAGCGCACTCAATTTCGGGCAGAACACCTTCGATTTCGTGGTCAGCTTCTTCATCATGCTGTACCTGCTGTTCTTCCTGCTGCGCGACGGTGCGCAGCTGTCGCGCCGCATGCGCGACGCGATCCCGCTCAATGCGGTCTACCTGCGCAACCTGTCGGGCAAGTTCACGACCGTGATCCGTGCGACCGTGAAGGGCAACATCGTGATGGCCGTCGTGCAGGGCGCGCTGGGCGGCCTGGCATTCTGGGTGCTGGACATCCATGCGCCCGTGCTGTGGGCCGTGCTGATGGCGTTCTTGTCGCTGCTCCCCGCCGTGGGCGCCGGGCTGGTGTGGGGGCCGGTGGCGCTCTACCTGCTGGCCACCGGGGCCACGCTGCAAGGCCTGGGCCTCGTGGCCTATGGCGTGCTCGTGATCGGCCTGGTCGACAACGTGCTGCGCCCGCCGCTGGTGGGCAAGGACACCAAGATGCCCGACTACGTGGTGCTGATCAGCACGCTGGGCGGCATGGGGCTGTTCGGGCTCAACGGCTTCGTGATCGGCCCGCTGATCGCGGCGATGTTCATGGCGGTGTGGGACATCTTCTCGGCCGAGCAGGCCCAGGCCAATTCCCTCGCGCAGGCCACCGAGACCCCGCGCCAGGGCCCCGAAGGCGAGCTCTAGCCGCGGGCCTTCAGCCCAGCCACAGCGCGGCCAGGGCCGCCAGCGCGGGCACGGCCTGCACAAAGAAGATCTTGCGGCTGACCGTCAGCGCGCCGAAGAGCCCGGCCACCACGACGCAGCTCAGGAAGAAGACCTTGATCTGCAGGCCCTGCGCACCCAGGTTCAGCCCCCACAGCAGCCCGGCCACCAGGAAGCCGTTGTACAGGCCCTGGTTGGCGGCCAGCACCTTGGTGGCCTCGGCCTTCTCGAGCGTGTTGCCGAAGGTCTTCATGCCGTACGGCTTGTCCCACAGGAACATTTCGAGCACGAGGAAGTAGAAGTGCAGCAGCGCGACGAGCGCGACCAGGACATTGGCGAGCATCCGGTTCTCCGTTGTGGTGCAGATCGGCCCCATTGTGCGGGCGCATGCACGGCTGGCTGCCCCGCGGCGGCGCCACAGGGGCTTGGCCTACACTGATCCGCATGCCATCGCCTACGGAATCGACGCAGGCGGCCGTCGATGCCGGCCGCTGCCCGCTGTGCGGCGCCGACAACCGCTGCGCCGTGCAGGCCGCGCGCGACCAGCCGCCGGGCGGCGCGCCCGTGGACTGCTGGTGCATGGTCGAGCGCATCGCGCCCGGCGTGCTGGAACGCCTGCCCGCCGCGTTGCGGGGCCGGGCCTGCATCTGTGCCCGCTGCGCGCGCGGCGATGCGCCGACGGTCTAACATCGCCGCCTTTCAATCCATCTCCGGAGAATCCATGCCCACCTACCACGTCGAAATGATGGAAGGCCGCACCGTCGAGCAAAAGAAGAAGCTGGTCGCCGAGCTGACCCGCGTCTCCGTCGAGATCCTGGGCGGCTCGCCCGAGTCCGTCGACATCATCATCACCGACATCAAGCGCGAGAACTGGGCCACCGGCGGCCAGCTGTGGTCCGAGAAGAAGTGAACGCCTTCTAGATCCTGCCGCCACGGGCACGCGCTTGAGTTCCTCCGCCTCCCTGCCCGACCTGCGGGCCCGCTACGGGCCGCGCTACCGCTGGCTGCTGCTGCTGTCGGTCATGGTGGGCACGATCGCCTCCATCATGTCCTCCACCATCGTCAACGTGGCGGTGCCGGACATGAGCCACCAGTTCGCGCTGGGGCCCTCGCGCGCGGCCTGGGTCAGCTCGGGCTTCATGGTCGCCATGACCAGCTCCATGCTGACCACGCCCTGGCTGCTGGCGCGCTATGGCTACCGGCGCACCTACTCGGGCGCCATGTGGCTGCTGATGGCCGGCGGCATCGCCGGGGGCTTCGCCTCGGACTATGGCCTGGTGCTCGCGGCCCGCGTGGCCGAGGGGCTGGCCGCTGGTGTGGTCCAGCCGATCCCGGCCATCATCATCCTGCGCGCTTTCCAGCCGCACGAGCAGGGCCGCGCCACCGGCATCTTCGGCATGGGCGTGGTGCTGGCGCCCGCCATCGGCCCCAGCATCGGCGGCCTGCTGGTCGAGGCCTTCGGCTGGCGCTCGATCTTCTTCATGGTGGTGCCGTTCTGCATCGCCTCGCTGTGGCTGGCGCGCACCTACGTGCCCATGACCGCCCCGGGCGGCGCGGCCGCCACGCGCGAAGGCGGCCGGCTCGACTGGTACGGCCTGGTGCTGGGCACGGCGGGCACGCTGTGCCTGCTCAACGGCATGGTGGAACTGCACGCGCGGCCGGGTGCGCTCGCGGCCCTGCTGCTGGCCGGCGCCGTGCTGGCCTTCGGCATCTTCATCTGGTGGCAGGAGCGCCAGACGCGTGGCGGCGGCCTGCCGCTCATGGACATGCGGCTGTTCCAGTCGCGCGCCTATGCCATGGGCTGCGTGGTGTCGGGCATCTACGGCACGGCGCTGTTCGGTTCGACCTATCTGCTGCCCGTCTACATGCAGTCGGCCCTGCACCTGTCGGCCGCGCACGTGGGCACGATCCTGGTGCCTGCCAGCCTGGTGCTGGCCGGCACCATGGCGCTGGTGGGCCGGCTCGCGGACCGCCAGCCCGCCTCCGTGCTCGTGAGCACGGGCCTGGCGCTGCTGGCGGCCTCGTTCGCGCTCATGCTCACGGTACCGGCGGCCAGTCCGATCGCCTGGCTCGTGGCCTGGGCCATCCTGGGCCGCATCGGCCTGGGCTTCATCCTGCCCTCGCTGAACCTGGGCGCCATGCGCTCGCTGGACAAGTCGCTGATCCCGCAGGGGGCCAGCGCGATCAACTTCCTGCGCATGCTGGGCGGCGCCACGGGCGTGAGCCTGTGCGGCATCGTGCTCGAATGGCGGCTGGCCGCGCACGGCCAGAGCTTCACGAACCAGGGCGTCGGTCCGGACCGCCTGGCCGCGTTCAACGAGACCTTTCTGATGCTGGCCGCGCTGTGCGTGCTGGCCATCGCGGCGGCCTGGCAGCTGCGCTCCACGCCGGCTGTCCGCGACAGCGGACCGCGCGCCGGGCCGTAGCGCGCGAAGCGCCCGCACGCGCGGGCCGGCGCACTACCATCCAGTCCTGCGCCGGCGGCCACCGGGGGCCGGCGGCTTCTCTCCTGCAGGGGGCCTTGCCCGCCCAACCCAGAGGATGCCGACGATGAAGATGTTCCGCCATGCCTCCGTCGCCCAGAAGCTGCTGTTGGGCATCCTCGCCACGATCCTGTTGGTCGTGCTGGTCAGCGGCCTGACGTCCGGCCTGCTGCTGCTGGGCAATCTGCGCGAGCGCGTGCTGGGCCAGGAGCTGCCCGCCATGGTCGGCGAGATCCGCAACGACATCCAGCGCCAGATCGAGGTGCCGCTGAACCGCGCGCGCGACATGGCGGCGAACACCTACCTGCTGGACTGGGAAATCGCGGGCGGGCCCGAGGAGGGCCTGGCGGCCTGGACCCGGTACGCGGGCGCGCTCCAGCGCAACGCCCAGGCCGCGTCGGTGTTCTGGGTGTCGGGCAGCACGGGGCGCTACTTCACGGAGCAGGGGCTCAGCCGCACGCTGTCGGCCGAGCGCGCGTCCGACCAGTGGTTCTACGGCTTCCTGCGCTCGGGCCGGCCGTTCAGCATCGACATCGACAAGGTGGCTGGCAGCGACCGCTACATGATGTTCATCAACGTGCGCTTCGATGCGGGCGGCGGCAAGACCGGTGCGACCGGGATCGGCCTGCCCGTGGACGCGATGGCGCAGGCGATCCGCGAGTACTCCGTGGGGCCCTCGGGCAGCGTGTTCCTCGTGCGTGCCAACGGCCAGTTCGTGATCCACCGCGATGCGGCGCTGGTCGGCAGCCAGCGCGCGCTGCAGGACCTGCCGGGCTTTGGTGCAGCCGCCAGCCAGGCGTTGCTGGCCGGCAAGAAGTTCCAGAGCACGACGGTGCAGGCGCCGGACGGGGCCTGGATCATCGCGTCCAGCTACCTGCCGGAGTACGACCTGTACCTGATCGCCCAGGTGCCGCAGGACGAGGTGGTCGGCGACGTCAAGCGCCGCACGCTGCTGGCCGCGCTGATCTCCGGCCTGCTGGCGGTGTGCATCGGCGTGCCGCTCGCCTGGTGGCTCGGCCGCTCGATCGCCGCGCCCATCGCACGCATGGCCCGTGTGCTGCGCGACATCGCGCAGGGCAACGGCGACCTCACGCGCAGGCTGCGCGTGGAGTCGGCCGACGAGCTCGGGCAGCTGGCGCAGGCCTTCAACGCCTTCGTTGCATCGCTGGAGCAGATGGTGCTGGACATCCGCCACGCGGCACAGTCCATTTCCACGGCCTCGTACGAGATCGCGCAGGGCAACCAGGACCTGTCGTCGCGCACCGAGGCGCAGGCCAGTGCGCTCGAGCAGACGGCTGCGGCCATGGACCAGCTCGGTGGCACCGTGTCGGCCACGGCCGACCACTCGCGCCAGGCGAACACACTGGGCCAGAGCGCCTCGGCCGTCGTGGCCAAGGGTGGCGTCGCGGTGGACCAGCTGGTGTCCACGATCAAGGGCATCCACGACAGCTCGACCCGGATCAACGACATCACGGGAACGATCGACGGCATCGCGTTCCAGACCAACATCCTCGCGCTGAACGCCGCGGTCGAGGCGGCGCGCGCAGGCGAAGCGGGGCGCGGCTTCGCCGTGGTCGCGGGCGAGGTGCGCTCGCTGGCCCAGCGCAGCGCCGAGGCCGCGCGCGAGATCAAGGGCCTGATCCAGCGCACCGTGCAGGCGGTCGACCAGGGCGCGGGCCAGGCCGACACCGCGGCCGGCGCGATGCAGCAGGTGGTCGGCGGCTTCGACAGCGTCACGGGGCTCGTCGCGCACATCTCGCGCGCGGCCGTCGAGCAGAGCGAGGGCATGGGCCAGGTCGCCGCCGCCGTGCAGCAGATGGACCAGACCACGCAGCGCAATGCCGCGCTGGTCGAGGAGATGGCCGCGGTGTCCGCCAAGCTGAGCCAGCAGGCCCGCGAGCTGGTCGAGATCGTCGCCCGGTTCAAGACCTCGGAGGGGCATCCGCTGTTGCCGGGAGCCTGACCTGCTGCCAAGGCACAATCGTGCCATGTGTCAGCTTCTCGGAATGAACTGCAACACGCCGACCGACGTGGTGTTCAGCTTCACGGGCTTCGCCGAGCGCGGCGGCCGCACCGACCACCACAGCGACGGCTGGGGCATCGCCTTCTTCGAGGGCCATGGGGTGCGCCACTTCGTCGACCACCAGAGCGCCTGCGCCTCGCCCGTGGCCGAGCTGATCCGCCGCTACCCGATCAAGAGCCGCAACGTGATCTCGCACATCCGCAAGGCCACGCAGGGCGCGGTCGCGCTCGAGAACTGCCACCCCTTCGTGCGCGAGCTCTGGGGCCGCTACTGGGTGTTCGCGCACAACGGCGACCTGAAAGACTTCCATCCGCGCCTGCACGCCGCGTTCCGCCCCGTGGGCAGCACCGACAGCGAGCGCGCGTTCTGCTGGATCATGCAGGAGCTGGCCAAGTCCCATGCCGGCGTGCCCACCGTGCAGGAGCTCAGCATCACGCTGCGCGAGCTCGCGCAGCAGGTCGCGCGGCATGGCACCTTCAATTTCCTGCTGTCCAACGGCCAGGCGCTGTGGGCCCATGCGTCCACGCTGCTGCACCACGTGGAGCGCCGCCATCCGTTCGCGCACGCCCAGCTGGCCGACGAGGACCTGTCGGTCGACTTCTCCAGCGTGACCACGCCCGCCGACCGCGTGGCGCTGGTCGTGACCACGCCGCTGACGACCAACGAGGCCTGGACCGCGTTCGCGCCGGGCGAACTCAAGGTGTTCGTGGACGGGGAGCTGAGCCCGCTCTGACGCCCGGAGCGGCCGCCTTCAGCGCACCCGGCCCAGCATGCGCTGCGCCACCGCGTCGCGCCACCACCAGCGGTGCAGCAGCACCATGGCCACATGGCCGGCCACGAGGGC
>DATKFT010001123.1:0-3815 GCA_035544335.1 Pseudorhodoferax sp. | reverse complement strand
CGAGGTGCCCGATCCGCGTGCGCTGCGCCTGCGCACGCGGCTCAACGGCCAGCTGGTGCAGCAGGCCGGCGCCGATGCGCTGATCCACGACATCGCGGCGCTGATCGCCTACGTCTCGCAATGGACGCCACTGCGCGCCGGCGACGTGATCGCGACCGGCACGCCCGCGGGCGTGGGCCTGTCGCGCACGCCGCCGCTGTGGCTGGCACCGGGCGACGTGCTGGAGGTCGAGGTCGAGCCCGTCGGCACGCTGCGCAACACCATCGCGCAGGAGAGCTGAGGCGCGGCGCAGCGTTGGCATCCACCCCACAGAAGGAGACGAGACCATGGACCGCAGAACCCTGGTGCGCGGCACCGCCGCCGCCCTGTTGGCGCCCGCATGGGCCCCCGGCCTGGTGCGCGCGCAGGACTACCCCCACAAGCCCGTGCGCTGGATCGTGCCCTATGCGGCCGGCGGGCCCAACGACGCCATCGCGCGCAAGCTGGCCGAGATGGCTGCCTCGCGCATGGGCCAGCCCATCGTGATCGACAACAAGCCCGGCGCGAGCGGCTCGGTCGGCACGCGCGAGCTCATGGCCAGCGCGCCGGACGGCTACACGCTGGGCATCGCGATCCCCGACTCGCTGGTCAGCGCGCCCTTCATCCTGCGCTCGGCGCGCTACGACGCGCGCAGCGACTTCAGCCCCGTGATCCAGATCGCCGACGCGGTGGGCGCCATCGTGGCGCGCGCCGACCTGGGCGCCACGACCATGGTCGACGTGGTGCGCATCGCGCGCCAGCAGCCGCGCGCCATCGCCTATGCCTCGCTGGGGCCGGGCTCGCTGCCGCACCTGGCGATGACCGCGATCGAGCAGCAGTCGCAGGCCCAGTTCACCAACGTGCCCTACAAGGGCCTGGCGCCGGCCATGACCGACTTCTACGGCAAGCAGATCCACCTGGTGCTGGCGCCGCTGCCGCTGGCCCAGCAGCTCGTGGACAAGGCGGTGGGCGTGCCCGTGGCCATCGTGGGCGGTGGTCGCACGCCCAGGTTCGCGCAGGTCAGCACGCTGGCCGAGCAGGGCTTCGACGTGCCCATCCTGCGCTCCAACATCTGGGTGGGCCTGATCGGCCCCAAGGGCTTGCCGCGGCCCGTGGTGGACCGCTGGGTCCAGGAGCTCACGGCCGTGATCCAGAGCCCGGCGTTCGCCGAATACCTGGCCGTGGTGGGCTTTCAGCCGACGGCCAAGCCGCCCGCGGCGTTCCAGGCGCAGCTGGCGGCCGAGGTGGCCGCGACGGGCGATCTCGTGCGCGTGATCGGCCTGCAGCCCGAGTAGGGCAAGCGGCCACCGCCGCCATGGCGCCAGGCGGCGGCGCAGGAACTCACTCGGGCATCTTGATCGAGCAGTTCTGGTCGCTGAACGGGCCGCCGACCTTTTCCCATTGCGCGCCGGGCTGCTCGGGCTCGCACATCTTGGCCTTGGTGGCCTTGTTCTGCCACAGGAAGTAGACGCTGGGCTGTGCGTGGGCCAGGCCTGCGAGGCCCAGGCCGAGGGCCAGGGCGAGGATGGAGATGCGGTTCTTCATGGGAATGTTCCTGGTTGCAATGTTCAACGATAGACCAGCGTGTTGCCGACCTCAAGCAGCAGGGCCCGGGTCTGCGCCACGATGGCGGTGCGGTAGGCCTCGTAGCGCGCATCGGTGATGGCGTTGTCGTTGCGCGTGCCGCCGGCCGTGGCGGGGGTGCCGCCGAAGTAGTTGTTCATGACGGGCACGTGGATGTGGCCGGCCGGGATGTTCAAGCGGAACACGTCGCGCAGCACGGTGTTGCGGTACGCGCTCTCGTTGGACAGGTAGCTGCCGCCACCGCCCGCGCTCGCGCACCAGGCCGGGTTGGGCTCGGCCACGGTCGACAGGTCGGGCATGGAGTTCATGACGTTGTTGGACGGCACGCTGACCGTGGCCGGGTCGTTGCAGTCCGCAAAATAGCCGTAGTTGGTGTGCCAGGTCACGTTGAAGCCCTCGCTGCCCTCGCTGACGGCGCCGGGCGGGCGTGCGATGCCCTTGCGTGTGTCGGCCGTGATCATCTCCACCACGGGCAGCGATGCGGTCGAGAATTGCGGCGGGAAGTCCTTGATCCATGCCGCCGCGCTGTCATAGCCCAGCCAGCGCTTGGGCGGGTTGATGTCGCAGCCCGATCCCGGAATCGAGACGGCCGCGGTGTCCGGCGCGGTGATGGTGCCCAGCGGCAGCACATAGCCCGGCAGGCGGTTGCCGACGGGGCAGTAGACCATGCCGTCGTTGCCCGCGGAAACACCGTGGTAGCGGCCGTTCCACTGCTCCAGCCAGAACTGGTTGGCACCGCCCTGGCTCATGCTGATGGAGGCGTCCACGCGCTTGGGGCCGGGCTGGAAGAACGGGCCCAGCGTGTCCTCCTGCATGCCCAGGTTGAAGGGGTCGTAGCTGACGGGCAGCACATAGGCTTCCACGCGCAGCACGCTGCCGTCGGCCAGCTTGAATTCGCGGCCGTCCATCTCCAGCGCGGTGGCGCCCGAGGGGTTGCCGTTGCGCAACCCGGTGTTGGGCGTGCCGGGCGTGCCCAGCGTGAACACGTCGAAGCCGCTCACGATCATGCGGCGGTACTTGCCGCCGCCGGGCGCATTGCCTTCGGGCAGGTCGATGTCGTACTGCCCGCGCGAAGCGCGTTCGAACTGCCACTGCAGCTCGGCCGCCTGGGCCGCGCTCAGGCCGAAGGAGGGCTTCCACTGGCGCAGCGACTTGGTCATGTAGACGCGCGTCCAGTACAGCATGCGGTCGTCGCTGGCGGGCAGCACGCTGCCGGCCGGCGACGCGCGGCGCCCCTGCACGCGGTCGACGGCCGCGCGCCACAGGGCCTGGCCTTCTTCCTTCACGAGCTGGAGCGCGGCGTCGTAGCTGTCGATCGCGGTCTTGCCGTCGCCACCGCACAGGCGCGCGGCGAACGCGGGGTCGAAGCCGTCGAAGCCCGTGTCCTTCACGATGCGTTCGGCCAGCGGGGTCTGGTTGCTCGTGGCCACGTTGTCGCCCGTGAAGGGCAGCGGCGTCTGCAGGCGCCGCTCTTCGTAGGCCAGCGGGACATTGCGGTCCCAGCTGCAGGCCACCGAGGCCGGCGGCGTGACCGGGTCACCGCCATCCGAGCCGCCGCAGGCGGCCAGCGCGGCCACGGCGGCCAGGGAGATCAAAGACAGCTTCGGTGCTTGCGAAGACGACGGCGACATGTGGTGTGTTCCTTGTGGTGGTGAGCGCCTGCGGGTGCAGGCCGGACGCTGGTGCGTCCTTCGTCGGGCGGCCGCTGCGTTCGGTGCTTGGGGCGGCCGGGCCGGTGGGGCAGCCCGGGCGGCTGCCAGCGAAAGCAAGAGTGCAAAGCCCCGATAGATCGCCTCCTCTCCCCTCGCACGGGGCCTGTATCTGCAGGGACGGTCCATCGAATTGATGAACACATCTGGTTATATGCCCCGTTTGAATGTTCAAGTTAAGAACAAAGCAAATCAATGAAGGGACATGTCATTGTTGCGTGTTGAACAATCTTTGGGAATTGGTGTTAACTCGCAGCGCGTCGGCGTGCGCGGGCCAGGCCGGCCATGGCACGCATGCGCAGGCACAGGGCGGTGCGGCGCCAGGACCCGCTGCGGACGGGGCCTGCAGGCCCTGCAGGCTTGCGCGCGCCGCGCTCCCCGCACGGTGCCGCACGGATCCGGCGGGCGTGGCCGGTGGCGGCCGCGCTGGGCGGCCGCCCACGCGCGGGCGGGGGAAGAGAAGGGAAGGGGGATGCGGCGCACCGCGCGCAGGCGGCCTGCGCT
>DATKFT010001122.1:0-15340 GCA_035544335.1 Pseudorhodoferax sp. | reverse complement strand
GAACAGCCAGCGGCTGGCCCGGCGGCCGCTGTCGGTACGGCCGAGCAGCGTGCCCGTCTGCGCATCCAGGTGCACCCAGCTGGCGTGCGCGTCGCCGAAGACCACGCGCAGCACGGGCAGCGGCTTGTCCGTGCCGCCGGTCATCGTGTGATCGGCCCGCGCGTAGTAGTGCAGGTCGTAGTGGTCCAGCCGCTCGATGCGCTGCACCGGGGCCGGCAGCAGCGCTGCCGCCGCGGCCCGCAGAGCGGCCTCGTCCACCGCGCGTGGACTGGCCGTCTGCGCGTCCAGCAGCAGCGGCCTGCCCGAGGCTCCCTGGGCCAGCACGCGCATCTGGCCCAGAACCCGCGTCCAGCGCAGCTCACGCACGTCCTGGCCCGCGGCCTGCAGCAGGCGCTCGGGTGCGGCATCCCGGGCGTGGACCGCCAGCGCACCGCCATGCATGGCCTCGACCCGCAAGGGCTGCGCGCCGCGGTCGAACACCTTCCAGGGATTCATGGACATGAGCCCGCTGAAGATCCAGCTCAAGGTGATCGCCGCGAACAACAGGCCCGTGGTGTGGTGCCAGCGCATCATGCGGGACGGATAGGGCGTGCGCGCCCCGCTGCGGTAGGGCCGCCTGAACCGCCAGCGCCAGATGCCCACCACCGTGCCCGTGATGGCGACGGCCGTGCAGACGATGGACAGCCAGTTCACGATGGTGGCCCAGTGCGCGTCCAGGGCGCCGCCGCGGAACATGTACAGCCAGTGCATCCACGCGCCGGCGTAGTTCCAGACCCGTTCCACGCGCGGTGCATCGCGCACGACCTCGCCGGTGCTGCTGGAGACATAGAGCCGGGTGCCGGCACCGTCATGGATCTGCAGCCGGTGCAAGGGTCGGTGCGGGTCCAGGCTCTTGGTGTGGGTGAAGGCGTCCTCGTCGACGGCGTCCAGGTGCCGGACCGCCACGTCAGGTCCTGCGAACGCGGCCGCACTGGCCTCGGCCCAGGCCGCGCCGAAGGACCGCAGCCGCTCGCCGGTGCGCGCATCGAGCACCACGGCCTGGGCGGCGCCGTGGTGTCCGGCCGCGTGCGCGGCCTGTGGCACGGCGATGTAGACCGGGCGGCCGCCGCTGGCGACGGCCAGCCGCAGGTCCTGCAAGGGCTCTTGCACATGGCCCGCCTGCAGCGCCTGCGCGGGGCCCAGCAGGTCGCCGTTCGCCTCGAGCGCGGGCAGGTGTGCCAGACGCTCGGCATGCGTGAGCTTGGGATAGCCCACGTACACCATGACGACGCCGGACACGAACCACATGGCGAAGAACAGGCACACGGCGACGCCGAGCCAGCGGTGGATGAGGAACATCCAGCGCTTCGCGTGCGTGGCCATCAGCAGCTCCAGCCGGTGCTGCGCGGGTGGACGCGTGCTAGCGGCAACGCGACCGGGGCGCGCGCGAACGCGCGCGTCGGATCAATGGGATGCATGGTGCGACTCCAGGGGCCGCTCGGCGAGCGGCGGACGGCTGCCATCGGCGAAGCCGGGCAGTCGGGCGGTTCAGGCCTGGGTCGCGGAAGGCGGCGCGCGCGCCAAGTCGACACGCCAGGGCCTGGACGGCGTGGGCTGGGCCGGTGGCGACGCGGGTGGGTCGGCACGCGTTCGCGCCGGATGGACGCAGCGCCAGGCGGCTGGCGGCGCTCCGTCTGCCGCGTGCAGCCGACAGAACGGGCACGCACCGGGCTTGACGGTCTGGCCCGCGTCATCGTGGGCGTCCGCCGACACGTCCGCGGCGACCTGCACGACCAGCGGGCCCATGCCCGTGCAGACGTCCATCCACGGCGCTGGCGGCGCGTTGGCCAGCCGGGCCAGCTGGGGGAGCAGGCAGGCCCAGAGCAGCACGGCCAGCATCAGCCAGGCGCAGTGCTTGCGCCGGCTGTGCAGGAGGGTGCCGAGACGGGCCACTGCCGGATCAGGCCACTGCGTCAGTGCTTGTGCTGCCCATGGCCGGCAGGCGCGGCGCTGGCGTTGACGGGGCGCACGGGCGCCTGGACCTCGAGCGACTCGCGCTTGCCGTCCTTGCCCTCGAAGACCAGGGTCAGCGGCACGGTCTCGCCGGCCTTCACCTGCCGGGGCAGGTCCATCAGCATGATGTGGTAGCCGCCAGGCTTGAGCTCGATGGTCTTGCCGGCGGGCAGTTCGACGCCCGGCACCTGCCGCATGCGCATGACGTTGTCCTGCATGGCCATCTCGTGGACCTCGGCCACGGGCGAGGCCGGCGACGTGACGGACACGAGCCGGCTGTCCTTCGCCGCGTTCAGCTTCATGAAGGCGCCCGTGGCCTTTTGTTGCGGAACGGTGGCGCGGACCCAGGCGTCCTCGACGCTGACCTGCGCCTGTGCGATGCCGGCTGCAAGGGCCGTGGTGGCAATGAGATGGCGGAGCATGGATGGCATGAGAGGCTTTCTTTTGGGGGAGGGGGGTCAGGTGAGCAGGCGCCGCAGGTCCTGGGCGAACTGCTCGGCGGTCTGGTCGTGCCGCAGCACCACGCGCAGCTTGCCGGCGGGGTCGTAGACGTAGCTCAGCGCCGTGTGGTCCATGGTGTAGGACGAACCGGTGGGCACCTTCTTGTAGTAGGCCTTGAAGCTCTTCGCGAGTTCGGCCGTTTCCTCCAGCGTGCCGTACAGGCCCAGGAAGCCGGGGTCGAAGGCGGTGGTGTAGGCCTTGAGCACCTGCGGCGTGTCGCGTTCGGGATCGACCGTGACGAAGACGACCTGCACGCGCTGGCCGAGCGCGCCGAGCAGTGCCCTGGCCTGTGCCGCGCGCGCGAGCGCCGTGGGGCAGACGTCCGGGCACTGCGTGAAGCCGAAGAACAGCAGCACGGCCTGGCCCTTGAAGTCGGCCAGTGTGCGCGTGCGGCCGTCCGGGTCCCGCAAGCGGAAGTCCTTGCCGTAGTCGGCGCCCGAGATGTCGATGCCGTTGAAGGCCGGCTGGCTGGGCGTGCAGGCCGCCAGCAGGCCGCTGAGCGCTGCGGTGCCTGCGGCGAGCAGCTGGCGTCGGTGCAGGCCTGTCATCGGTCGTCGCTCCCCGGCGTGCGCTGGGCCGTGTGCGGCGGGTGGCTGTCGGTGCGCATGGCGGTGCTGGACGGCCGCGCCAGGCCCTGGGCCGGCACGGACAGCAAGGTGGTGGCAGGCCCTGCGCACCGCGGGGCGGCGACAGGGGGCGGCAGGTTCAATGGATTTGGTGGGTGCACAGACCTCTCCAGTTCTTTCCAGGGCGGTCCTGCGCGGCAACGCGCAGGGTTTCGACGCCGCGGCCGATGGCGCCACAGATGGCGCCACAGAAGGCGCGGCGGATGGCGCGGCGGAGCGCAGGCCGCGACACGGCGCTGCGCTCTGGCGGTGGATCAGGACAGGACGGGCGGGCCGCGCGGCGGCAGCGGGGCGCCGACGAGTGCCGCGATGTGTGCGGCGCCTAGGGGCCGCAATGCATGGGCCAGCGGCTGCTGCGGCGCGGCACGCGCGCCGTGCGGCGCCGGTGGCAGCACCACGGCCAGGCACATGGGGCACTCGATGGCATGGTGACCGGCCGCGCTGTCTTGCCCGCCCTCCTCGCCGACGACGATCAGCTTGGCGCCGCCGCTGGCCGAGCAGATCAGCTCCATGGCCTGGGGCTGCACGGCGGGCGCTGCGATGGCCACACCGAGCGCGAGCACGAACCAGGCCAGGACCAGACGGACCAGCGTGGTGGAGCGGCGCAGCGCGTGCATGGGCGGCGATGATACGTGCAGGCGGGGCGGCGGGTCGGACGATCGCCTGGGGCAATTTGTCCGGGCCCCGGGTTTGCGGGCGGCGACGGACTTTGCGTTGCGGGCGATCCTCGCCAGGTCCACGGCGTGGTGGCCTCGTCCCCCGGTGTCCTGGTGGTGCGCTCCTTGCGCGGGCTTCAGCGGTGCAGCACGTCGCGGCGCCTGGTCGCGCTGGCCACGGCGGTCGCTGCCGGATACAGGCCCTGCGCGGTGTGCCTGCCCGAGAAGTACCGCGCCTGGAAGCAGGGACCCGGCAACCCTTGACCTAGACACCCAGGCGTTCGCCCAGCGCCTGGGGATCGGCCAGCAGCGCCGCCGCCTGGCCCGCCAGCACGATCTGGCCCTTCTCCATGACCAGCGCGCGGTCCGTGTGCGCGAGCACCTTGCGCCAGTCGCGGTCGACGATCAGCGTGGCGATGCCGGTGCTGCGGATCTGCGCGATCACGCGCCAGATCTCGGCCACGATCAGCGGGGCCAGGCCTTCGGTGGCCTCGTCCAGGATCAACAGGCGCGGGTTGGTCATGAGTGCGCGGCCGATGGACAGCATCTGCTGCTCGCCGCCCGAGAGCTGGTTGCCGCCGTTGTGCAGCCGCTCCGCCAGGCGCGGAAAGGTCGCCAGCACGCGCTCGCAGGTCCATTGCCTGCTGCCGTCGATGCCGGGCCGTGCTGCCATGACCAGGTTCTCGCGCACCGAGAGGTTGGGGAAGATGCCGCGGCCCTCGGGCACGTAGCCGATGCCCAGCCGCGCCATCTTCTCGGGTGGCAGGCCGGCGACTTCGCGGCCGTCGCATTGCACGCGGCCCTGCGCGGGGCGCACATAGCCCATCAGCGTGCGGATCAGCGTGGTCTTGCCCATGCCGTTGCGGCCCAGCAGGCCGACCGCCGTGGCGGCCGGGATCTCGGCCGAGACGCCGTGCAGGATGTGGCTGTCGCCGTAGTAGCTGTGCAGGTCGTCGAAGCGGATCATTCGGTGCCGCCCGGCCGCCCGAAGGCGCTGAAGCGGCCCCCCGGGGGGCCTGCGTACGTGAAACGATGCGTGTGGGGGCTCATGTCAATTCCTCCTCGCCCAGGTAGGCGCTGCGCACCTGCGGGTCGTTGCGGATCGTGTCCGGGTCGCCGCTCGCGATCACGGCGCCGTTGACCATGACCGTGATGCGCTCGGCGATGCGGAATACGGCGTCCATGTCGTGCTCCACGAGCAGGATCGCGTGGGCGGGCTTGAGCCGCTCGAGCAGGCCCAGCATGCGCTCGGTCTCCTCGGCGCCCATGCCGGCCAGCGGTTCGTCGAGCAGCAGCACGCGCGGCTGGGTCGCCAGGCACATGGCGACCTCGAGCTGGCGCTTGGCACCGTGGCTCAGTTGGCCGGCGGTGCGCGCGGCCAGGGCCGCCAGGCCGGTGGCTTCGAGCGCCGCATCGGCCGCACCGCCGCTCGTGGCGCAGGCGCGCGCGGACTGCCAGATCGCCCAGGGCCGCGGCGTGGCGGCCTGCGCGGCCAGGCGGCAGTTCTCGTGCACCGTGAACTCCGGGAAGATGGTCGTGCGCTGGTAGCTGCGGCCCACGCCGGCCAGCGCGCGGTGCGCCTGGGGCCGTGCCGTGATGTCGGCACCGTCGAGCAGGATGCGGCCCTCGGACGCCGCGATCTCGCCCGACAGCATGTTGATCAGCGTGGACTTGCCCGCGCCGTTGGTGCCGATCACGGCATGGACCTCGCCCATGCGCAGCGCCAGCGAGACGTTGTTGACGGCGACCAGCCCGCCGAAGCGGCGCGTAAGCCCCTCGACCTGCAGCAGCGCGTTCATGGCTGGCGTCCTTTCACGAGGCCGATCAGCCCCTTGGGCAGCAGCGCCACGAAGCCGATGATGGCCAGGCCCAGCGTCAGCTGCCAGTGGTCGGCCAGCGGCCCGATCAGCGCGTGCGTGCCCAGCAGCTCCTTGAGCAGCGTGAACGCCACCGCACCCAGCACCGCGCCGCGCAGGTGGCCGATGCCGCCCAGGATCACCATGAGCAGCACCTCGCCCGAGATGTGCCAGGACAGCATCTCGGGGTTGACCACGCCGTCGCGCGCCGCGACGAGGAAACCCGCCAGCCCGGCCAGCGCACCGGCCAGCACGAAGGCCGCGAGCTTGTAGCCGTAGGTGGGGAAGCCGGCCGCGCGCATGCGCTGCTCGTTCACGCGGATGCCGGCCAGCGCCGCGCCGAAGCGCGAGCGGCGCACCACCGCAAGCAGGCCGTAGGTGAACACCAGCGCGGCCAGCACCACGTAGAACAGCACGGTGCGGTTTTCCATGTCCAGCGCCCCGGCCGCGGGCCGCACGTAGAGGTAGATGCCGTCGCTGCCGCCGCCGACCGGCGTGTCGTGGAACACGAAGTAGGCCATCTGCGCGAAGGCCAAGGTCACCATGATGAAATACACGCCGCGCGTGCGCAGTGAGAGCGCGCCGACCGCCAGCGCGTACAGCGCCGCGCCGCCCATGGCGAGCAACAGCAGCCAGAACAGGTTGCCGCCGCCATCGCCCGAGCCCAGCACGGTGGCATAGGCGCCGATGCCGTAGTAGGCCGCGTGGCCCAGGCTGACCAGGCCGCTCATGCCGACCAGCAGCTGCAGCGAGAGCGCGAAGATGGACAGCACCATGACCTTGACCAAGAGGTCGGCCCCGTAGCCGCCCAGCAGCGGCCCGGCGACGCCCAGCGCGACGGCCACGGCCAGCGGGAGCAGGCCTTCGGCGCGGCGCGGGCGAGACGTGGGAGAAGGGGGAGAAGGGGGCGGAGGCGTCGTGGGCATGGCGAGTGTGGTGCTGTTCATGCGCGCCGCCCCATCAGCCCCTCGGGCCGCCAGACCAGCACGATGGCCATCAGCACGTAGATGCCGATGCCCGCGAGTTCGGCGAAGAAGACCTTGCCGAAGGTGTCGACGAAGCCGACCAGCAGCGAGGCCACGAGCGCGCCCGTGATCGAGCCGATGCCGCCGATCACGACCACCACGAAGCAGATGATGAGCACGCTGGCGCCCATGTTGGGGTAGACCGAGGCCATGGGCGCGGCGATCATGCCGGCCAGCGCCGCGAGCGCCACGCCGGCCGCGAACACCGTGCGGTACAGGCGCCGGATGTCGATGCCCAGGCCGCGCACCATGTCGCGGTCGCTCGCGCCGGCGCGCACCATCATGCCGAGCCGCGTGCGGTTGACCACCGCGTACAGGCCGATGGCCAGCGCTATGCAGGCTGCCGAGGCGAACAAGCGGTACCAGGGGTATTGCATGATGCCGCCCAGGCCGAAGCTGCCGGCCAGCCAGTCGGGCACGGGCACGCCGTGCACGTCGTTGCCCACCAGCATGGCGCGCAGCTCCTCGAACACGAGGATCAGGCCGTAGGTCATGAGCACCTGCTGCAGGTGTTCGCGCTGGTACAGGTAGCTGAAGAACACCCACTCCAGCACGTAGCCGAAGACGGCCGCCAGCACCATGCCGGCCAGCAGCATGAGCAGGAAGTTGTTGCCGAACAGCGGCGACAGCGCGAACGCCATGTAGGCGCCCAGCATGTAGAAGCTGCCGTGCGCGAGGTTGATCACGCCCATGATCCCGAAGATCAGCGTGAGCCCCGAGGCCAGCAGGAACAGCAGCAGCCCGTATTGCACGGCGTTCAGGCACTGCACGAGAAAGGTGGCAAGGTCCACGGCGGTCACCCTCGGCGAGACGAAGACAGGCAGGGCGCGCGCGGCGCCCTGCACGAAGGGCTGTTCAGTTCTTGCAGCCGCGGGCGGGGTCGGAGAGTGCCTTGGACGCGACGCCCACGACCTTGTTCTCCTTGCCATCCACCTTGCGCAGGTAGATGTCCTGCACGGGGTTGTGCGACTTGGACATCGTGAACTGGCCGCGCGGGCTGTCGAACGTCGCCTTCTCGACGGCCGCGGCGAATTCGGGCTTCTTGCTGACGTCGCCCTTCACGGCGTCCAGGCCCACGCGCAGGATCTGCGCCGCGTCGTAGCCCTGCACGCCGTACACGTCGGGTTGCAGCTTGAAGGCCTTCGCGTACGCGGTGCGGAAGCTCTTGTCCTTGGGCACGGTCAGGTCGTCGGCATAGTGCAGCGTGGTCAGGATGCCTTGTGCGGCATCGCCCTGGGCCTCCAGCGTGCCGTCGGTCAAAAAGCCCGAGCCGTACAGCGGCACGCTCTTGTTCAGGCCCGCGGCCGCGTAGTCCTTGACGAACTTCACGGCGCCGCCGCCCGCGAAGAACGCGAACACGGCGTCGGGCTTGGCCGCGGCGATCTCGGTCAAGAGCGCCTGGAACTCCACGTTGGGGAACGGCAGCGTGAGCTGCTTCGTGACCTTGCCGCCTTCCTTCTCGAAGCCTTCCTTGAAGGCATTGGTCATCTCCTCGCCGGCCGCGTACTTCCAGGTGATGGTCATCGCGGTCTTCTTCTTTTCCTGCCTGGCCGCGACCACACCCATGCCGTACGAGGACTGCCAGTTGGAGAACGAGCTGCGGAAGATGTTGGGCGCGCACATGGGGCCGGTCACGGCGTCCGATCCCGCGTTGGGCACGATCAAGAGCGTGTTGCTTTCCTTGGCCGCGCGCGCCATGGCCATGGCCACGCCCGAGTGCACGGTGCCCACGATCACGTCGACCTTGTCGCGCTTGATGAGCTTGTTGACGTTCTCGGTGGCCTTGGCCGGGTCGGACTCGTCGTCCACCTTGAAGTACTCGATCTCGCGGCCCGCGAGCTTGCCGCCCTGCTCCTGAACGTAGAGCTTGAAACCGTTCTCGATGGCCACGCCCAGGGCCGTGTAGGTGCCGCTGAAGGGCAGCATCAGGCCGACCTTGAGTTTCTCGCCGCTTTGCGCGTGCGCGCCACCGGCGAGGACGAAGGCGGCCAGCGCCAGGGTGGCGCGCCGGCGGATGCGGATCGAGGAATGGTTCATGTTTGTCTCCTGTGGTGAATGAATGCCTGCGTGGCGGCGATGACCTGCTCGGGCTGGTCGCGGTGCGGGGAATGGCCGCAGTGCGGCAACTCCAGCAACTGGGTGGCGGGCACGCCTTCGGCGATGCCTCGGATCTGGGCCAGGGTGCCGTAGACATCGTCCAGGCCCTGGATGGCCAGCACGGGGCAGCGGATGGCGGCCAGCGCGTCGGTGATGTTCCAGCGCTGGAACAGCGGGTGCAGCCAGATGCCGTTCCAGCCGTGGAAGGCCGAGTCGGGGTCGTCGTGGTAGCGCGCCAGGCGCGCGCGCAGGTCGGTGTCGCGGTAGGCCACGCGGGCCTGCGCGATGCTGGCCAGCGTAAGGTCCTCGACGAAGATGTGCGGCGCCAGCAGCACGAGGCCGGCCACGCGCCCGCTCTGGTGGGCGGCGTGCAGCAGCGCGATGGAGCCGCCGTCGCTGTGGCCGAGCAGCCAGCAGGGCCGCGTGATGTCCAGCGCGTCGAGCAGCGCGGGCAGCACCTCCTGGGCCTGGCGGTGCATGAAGTCCAGCTCCCAGCGCTCGCCCACCGCGCGCGGCGTGGAGCGGCCGTAGCCGGGGCGCGAGAACACGAGGCCGCGCGCGCCGACGGCTGCGCACAGCCGCGCGGGGAAGTCCTTCCACATGGCCAGCGAGCCCAGGCCTTCGTGCAGGAACACGATGAGCGGGGCCTTGGGGTTTTCAGTGCCGAGCCAGGCGTACTCGATGGCGATCTGTCGGCCGCGCCATTCGATGGGGACGAGTTGGCTCATGTGGCGCCGCTCCGTTCTGTGGCGTGCGGGCGTTGCGGCCCACACGGCCGGCGGCGCAGACACGCGTTCTCCGGGGCACGCTCGCGGGCGCCGTCGGTGGCTGCGGCAAGCCGTTCTCTCTCGCCACTGCGGCGGCATGCTGGCAGGCGCTGGGCCGCGAATGGCCCCTGCGCCCGCATGTCAGCACCGCCTGCCTCACGGCGTGCAGGTGCCGCCGGGGCGCACCACGGGAACCAGCTCATGCCTGGCCCTCGCGCTCGCGCAGCCGAAAGCGCTGGATCTTGCCCGTCGCCGTCTTGGGCAGCTCGGCGAGGAACTCGATCTGCCGCGGGTACTTGTAGGCCGCCAGCTTCTCCTTCACGAAGGCCTTGAGCTGGGCCTCGTCGACCTGCTGGCCGTCCTTGCGCACGACGAAGGCCTTGGTCTTGGTCAGGCCCTCGGCGTCCAGCGTGCCGATCACGGCGGCCTCCAGCACGGCCGGGTGCTGCATCAGCGTGGCCTCCACCTCGAAGGGCGAGACGTAGATGCCGCTGACCTTGAGCATGTCGTCGCTGCGGCCCGCGTACGTGTAGTAGCCTTCGGCGTCGCGCACGTACTTGTCGCCGCTCTTGGTCCAGCCGCCCTGGAAGGTCTCGCGCGTCTTGTCGCGGTTGCCCCAGTACATGAGGGCGGCACTCGGGCCGCGGATGTAGAGGTCGCCGACCTCGCCATCCGCCACGGGGCCACCGTCCTCGCCGCGCAGTTCGATCGCGTAGCCGTCCACGGGCTTGCCGGTGCTGCCATAGCGCACGTCGCCGGGCCGGTTCGACAGGAACACGTGCAGCATCTCGGTGGAGCCGATGCCGTCGATGATGTCGCAGCCGAAGTGCGCCTTGAAGCGCTGCGCGATCTCGGCCGGCAGCGCCTCGCCGGCCGAGGAGCACATGCGCAGCGCCACGGCCTCGCGCGCGGGCAGGCGCGGCGAGGCCAGCATGCCCGCGAAGCCCGTGGGCGCGCCGAAGAACACCGTGGGCTTGCATTGCAATTCGGTCCAGCGCTGGAACACCGCATCGGGCGTGGGCCGCTCGGCCATCAGCACCACGCAGGCGCCGACCGACAGCGGGAAGGTCAGCGCATTGCCCAGGCCGTAGGCGAAGTAGAGCTTGGCGGCCGAGAAACACACGTCGCGCTCGGTCAGCGCGAGCACCGCGCGACCGTACAGCTCGGCCGTCCACCACAGGCTCAGCTGGGTGTGGACCGTGCCCTTGGGCTTGCCCGTGGAGCCCGAGGAGTAGAGCCAGAAACCGGGCTCGTCGCCCGTGGTCGGCGCGGGTGCCGCCAGCGGCGCGGCGGCGGCCAGCGCGGCCTCGAACTCCAGCGCGCCCTCGGGCAGCGGCGCCTGGGGCTGCGAGACGATGGTGCTGCGCACCTCGTGCGCGCCATCCGTGCACTGGTCCATGGCGGCCTGCACCGTGGGCAGCAGCGCGCCCGAGACCAGCACGGCCTGGGCCCGGCTGTGCGTGAGCATGTAGGCGTAGTCGGCCACCGTCAGCAGCGTGATGACGGCCACCGGCACGATGCCCGCGTACAGACAGCCCAGGAAGCTCACGGGCCAGTCGTGCGAGTCCAGCATGAGCAGCAGCACACGCTCCTCGCGCCGCACGCCTGCTGCCAGCAAGGCGCTGGCCAGGCGGCGCGCACGCTGCTCCAGCTGGCCGTAGCTGAGCGGGCCGCGGTCGTCGATGTAGGCGAGCCGGTCGCCGCGCTGGCGGTGCAGCGCGAACAGGTGCTCGGCGAAGTTGAAAGGGCTGCCGGGCGGTGTGGGCTGGGTCGTCATGCTTGTCTCCTCGTCGTGGGGCCGGGGCTTCAGAGTCCCAGGGCTGCGAGCACCTGGCCGCTGGCCTGCACGGCCGTGCGCTGGTGGTAGAAGTCCAGCGCGCGCAGGCCGCCCAGCTCGGCGCCACCGCCCGCGCGGCCGGGGCCGCCGTGCAGCGACTGCGGCATCACGTTGCCGTGGCCCGTGTGGGCCTGGGCCACCTCGGGCGTGACCACGTGCACGCGGCCGTGGCTGGCGGCCAGGGCCAGCGCGCTGCGCGCGAGCAGACCGGTGTCGTCGCTGTACAGGGATGCCACGAGCGAACCCTGGCCGCGCTGCGCGAGCGCCAGCGCATGCGGCACATCGCGGTAGGGCAGCAGCGTGGCCACGGGGCCGAAAACCTCGATGTCGTGCACCGCCTGCGCCGCATCGGCATCGCGTGCGCCCAGCAGCATGGGCGGCATGCAGGCGGCAATCGCCGGGTCGGCATCGACCAGTGCCTGGCTGCGCCCGTCGTGCAGCAGCTCGGTCGCGCCGGCGAGCTGGGCCAGGCCCTGCTGCACGGCATCGAACTGCGCGCGGCTCACGAGCGAGCCCATGCGCACGGCTGCGTTGCGTGGGTTGCCCGTGCTGACCTTGGCCAGCTTGGCGGCGATGGCCTCGGCCGCTGCGCCGTAGACCGCTGCGGGCACCAGGATGCGCCGGATCGCCGTGCACTTCTGGCCCGACTTGACCGTCATCTCGCGCACCACCTCGCGCACGAGCAGCTCGAACGCCGGCGTGCCGGGCCTGGCATCGGGCAAGGCCAGTGCGCTGTTGAGGCTGTCGGCCTCGATGTTGGCGCGCACCGCGTGGCGGGCCAGGGCCGGGTGGCTGCGGACCACGGCGGCCGTGTCGGCCGAGCCCGTGAACGAGACCACGTCGAAGGGCGCCAGTGCGTCCAGCAGGCCGGCCGAGCTGCCGCAGACGATGGACAGCGCACCCGCGGGCAGGATGCCGGCGTCGACCACGTCCTGCACCATGCGCTGCGTGAGCCAGGCCGTCGCCGTGGCGGGCTTCACGACCACGGCCATGCCCGACAGCAGCGCGGGTGCGGCCTTCTCCCACAGGCCCCAGGCCGGGAAGTTGAAGGCGTTGATGAACAGCGCCAGGCCCGGCCGTGGCACCTGCACGTGCTGGGACTGGAAGAGAGGCTCCTTGCCGAGGCGGGCGGCTTCGCCATCGCGCAGCGCGCGCGCACCGCCCAGGGCCGCGCCCCACTTGGCGTACTGGCCCAGCGTGAACAGCGCGCCGTCGATGTCCACGGCCGAGTCGTTCTGCACGGTGCCCGAGTTGGCCGTGGCGATCGCGTCGTAGGCATCGCGGTGGGTCTGCAGCAGCTGGCCGACCCGGGCCAGCAGCGCGGCGCGTTCGCCATAGGTGAGCGCCTGCAAGGCCGCGCTGCCCTTGCGGCGTGCGAAATCGAAGGCGGCGGGCAGGTCCAGGCCCGTGGCGTCCACGCGCACGAGTTCGGTGCCGAGCACGGGGTCCAGCAGGGGCGTGCCGGCACCGGTGCCGGGCTGCCAGCGGTCGCTGACGAAGTTGGGGAGCAAGGGGGAAGCGGTGCGCATGGCATCAGGCTTTCGTGAACTGGATCTGGCCTTCGGGCAGGAGATACAGCACCAGCGCACGGCCATGCGCCACGGTGGGCCGGTGCGCGCTGCCGGGCGGGTAGACGCACCAGCCGGCCGGCCGGCCGTCGAAGGTGGCCTGGCCCGCGTCCAGCGGCAGGATCAGGTCGATCTCGCCGTGGGGATGGCTGTGGTGCGGGCCGGCGATGTCCTGCATGTCCACCACGTCGACCGAGAAGCGGTGCAGCGCGTCCTCGGCCTGGAACACGCGGCCGTAGCGGATGCCTGCGCCTTCACGCGCGCAGAGCCAGCCCTCGGCCACGCCGGCCAGGCAGCTGTCCCGGAGGTCTGCATAGCCTGTGCTGTCGGCGCCGTAGGCGGTGTTGAGCCAGCGGTCGAGCGCGCCATCCAGTGGCCGGCCGGCGATCTGTGTGGTCAACGCGGCCAGCCGGCCGTGGAACTGCTGCTTGGTGTCCATCGTGGGTCCTTGTCTTGCGTGGCAGACTTGCATTCCGCCAGCGACATGCAATATCGTGCTTGTGCCGCACGATAGGACCCGTGGTGACGGGTGTCAAGCAATATAGTGCAAGTTTGGTGTTAACCCTAGGAACGACAATGCGCAGCAGTCATGAAAGGCGGAGGCCATGAACAAGCGGGAGGAGCGCAGCGCGGACACCGGGGTGCCGGCCGAAACGGACGAACCACGCGACGCCTTGCTGGCGGCGCTGGGCGACCGCGTGCGCAGCCTGCGTGCGCGGCGCGGGCTCACGCGCAAGGCCGTGGCGCAGGCGGCCGAGGTGTCCGAGCGCCACCTGGCCAACCTCGAGTACGGCATCGGCAACGCGTCCATCCTCGTGCTGCAGCAGGTGGCGGGTGCGCTGCAGTGCTCGCTGGCCGAACTCGTGGGCGACGTGAGCACGAGCTCGCCCGAGTGGCTGCTGATCCGCGAGCTGCTCGAGAACCGTTCCGAGACCGACCTGCGCCGCGTGCGCGTGGCCATCGGCGAGCTGCTGGGCACGGCTGCCACCGACCCCGCGCGCGGCCGCCGCATCGCGCTGATCGGCCTGCGCGGCGCGGGCAAGTCCACGCTGGGCCGCATGCTGGCCGATGCGCTGGACCTGCCCTTCATCGAGCTGGGCCGCGAGATCGAGAAGCTCGCCGGCTGCAGCGTGCGCGAGATCCATGACCTGTACGGCACCAACGCCTACCGCCGCTACGAGCGCCGCGCGCTCGAGGAGGCCGTGCAGATCTACAGCGAGGTCGTGATCGCCACGCCGGGCGGCATCGTCTCCGATCCCGCCACCTTCAACGAGCTGCTGGCGCACTGCACCACGGTCTGGCTGCAGGCCTCGCCCGAGGAGCACATGGGGCGCGTCGCGGCGCAGGGCGACCTGCGGCCCATGGCCGCCAGCAAGGAGGCCATGGAAGACCTGCGCCGCATCCTGGACGGGCGCGCGGCCTTCTATTCCAAGGCCGACCTGCGCGTGGACACGGGCGGCAAGAGCCTGTCCGCGGCCTTCGAACTGCTGCGCGCCAGCGTGCAGGCCGCGCTGCACTGAACTGCGCGGGCCGCCGTCCAGGGCGGCCGTTCTCATTGGCACAAAAAAACATGCGTGGGGCTTGACGCGTGCAGTGACATGCATAATGATGCATGAACAGCGTTTGGCTGGATGCAGTATTTTGCATTTAACCCACCGGAGACAGCATGGCCGACACCGCCCCCACGACTTCCGCGCCGCGCGTGGACTACCGCACCGACCCGAGCCAGTACCGCCACTGGTCGCTGGCCACCGACGGCGCCATCGCGCGCCTGTCGCTGGACATCGCGGAGGAGGGCGGCATCCGCCCGGGCTACAAGCTCAAGCTCAACAGCTACGACCTGGGCGTGGACATCGAGCTGCACGACGCGCTGAACCGCGTGCGCTTCGAGCACCCCGCGGTGCAGTCCGTCATCGTGACCAGCGGCAAGGACCGCATCTTCTGCTCGGGCGCCAACATCTTCATGCTGGGCCTGTCCAGCCATGCCTGGAAGGTGAACTTCTGCAAGTTCACGAACGAGACGCGCAACGGCATCGAGGACTCGTCCAGGCACGAGGGCCTGAAGTTCCTGGCCGCCGTGAACGGCGCCTGTGCCGGTGGCGGCTACGAACTCGCGCTGGCCTGCGACGAGATCGTGCTCGTGGACGACCGCAGCTCCTCCGTCTCGCTGCCCGAGGTGCCCTTGCTCGGCGTGCTGCCCGGCACCGGCGGCCTGACCCGCGTGACCGACAAGCGCAAGGTGCGCCACGACCTGGCCGACATCTTCTGCACCAGCGTGGAGGGCGTGCGCGGCCAGCGTGCGGTGGACTGGCGGCTCGTGGATGCGGTGGCCAAGCCCGCGCAGTTCGGTGCCGTGGTGCAGGAGCGGGCCGCCAAGCTGGGCGAGGGCGGTGGCCGGTCCACGGCAGCGCAAGG
>DATKFT010001121.1:0-8140 GCA_035544335.1 Pseudorhodoferax sp. | reverse complement strand
AGATCAACAGCGGATTTCTCGCCGTGCCGTACCAGGGCGCGGGCTGGATCAGCCTGAAATGAATGCCTCCACGCCCACCGCTTCGCGTACCGCAGCCCCCCGAGGGGGCCGTTCCGTGCCTTCGGGCAGCCGGGCGGCACTGACATGAGCGCGACCCTGCCTCTGCAAGCGAGCGACGTGCTCGCGGCCTACCGGCGCCTGGTCGTGCGCCGCATGCTGATCGTCGCGGGCCTTGCCGTGCTGTGCGTGGCCGCCTTCGCGCTGGACCTCGTGACCGGCCCGTCCGCGCTGACGGCCGCGCAGGTGCTGGGCGGCATCTTGTCGCCCGAGAGCCTGAGCCCGCCGCAGCAGGCCATCGTCTGGCAGGTGCGCCTGCCCTATGCGCTGATGGCCGTGCTCGTGGGCGCGGCGCTGTCGCTGGCCGGCGCGGAGATGCAGACCATCCTCAACAACCCGCTCGCGAGTCCCTTCACGCTGGGCGTGTCGTCGGCCGCCTCGTTCGGCGCGGCGCTGGCCATCGTGCTGGGCATCAGCCTGCCCTTCGTGCCGCTGCAGTGGATGGTGCCGCTCAACGCCTTCGTGTTCGCGTTCGGCTCGGTGCTGCTGCTGCAGCTCATGGCGCGGCGCCGCAGCGCCGGCGTGGAGACCGTGGTGCTGCTGGGCATCGCGCTGGTGTTCGCGTTCAATGCGCTGGTCGCGCTCGTGCAGTTCCTGTCCTCGCAGGAGGCGCTGCAGCAGCTCGTGTTCTGGAGCATGGGCTCGCTGTCGCGCGCGACCTGGAGCCATGTCGGTGTGCTGGCCGTGGTGCTCGCGGTGGTCGTGCCGTTCTCGCTGCTGGCCGCGGGCCGGCTGACCTCGCTGCGCCTGGGTGAGGACCGCGCGCGCAGCTTCGGCGTGGACGTGGGCCGGCTGCGTTTTCTCGCGCTGCTGCGCGTGAGCCTCTTGGCCGCGACCTCGGTGGCCTTCGCGGGCACCATCGGCTTCATCGGCCTCGTGGGCCCGCACATGGCGCGGCTGCTGCTCGGCGAGGACCACCGCTTCCTGCTGCCGGCCAGCGTGCTGTGCGGCGCGCTGGTCATGTCGCTGGCCTCGGTGGCCAGCAAGACGCTGGTGCCCGGCGCGATCATGCCCGTGGGCATCGTGACGGCCATCGTGGGCGTGCCGGTGTTCCTGTTCCTGATCTTCCGCAGCAAAGACCGCGCATGAACCAAGAGACTTTGCAGGTGCGCGGCCTGGCCACGGGCTACCGCGACCGCCAGATCATCCGCGGGCTGGACCTGCCCGACCTGCGCGCCGGCGAGGTGCATTCGCTGGTCGGCCCCAATGCGGCCGGCAAGAGCACGCTGATGCGCGCGCTGGCCGGCCTGCAGCCCGCACGCGGCTCGGTGCAGCTGGGCGGCCAGGAGCTGGTCGGCCTGCCGCTGGCCGAGCATGCGCGCCGCGTGACCTACATGCCGCAGACGCTGCCGCAGGGCGTGGCGCTGTCGGTGCTCGAGAGCGTGCTGGGCGCGCTGCGCGCCTCGTCCACGGGCGACCCGGCCAACGATGGCCACGAGGCCAGCCAGCACCGCGCCGTCGCCATCCTCGAGCGCGTGGGCATCCTGCGCCTGGCGATGGAGGGGCTGGACCATCTCTCGGGCGGCCAGCGCCAGCTCGTCTCGCTGGCCCAGGCCCTGGTGCGCGAGCCGCGCGTGCTGCTGCTCGACGAGCCCATCAGCGCGCTGGACCTGCAGCACCAGCTGCGCGTGATGCGGCTCGTGCAGGAGCTCGCGCGCGAGCGCGGCATGATCGCCATCATGGTGCTGCACGACCTGCAGATCGCGGCACGCTGGTCCGACGGCATCGTGATGCTGGCCCAGGGCGCGGTCGTGGCCACCGGCACGCCAGGCGAGGCCATCACGCCGGCCTCGCTGGCCCGCGTCTACGGCGTGCAGGCGCGCGTGGAGCATTGCTCGCGCGGCGGGCTGCAGATCATGGTGGACGACGTGCTGTGAGCACCGCGGTCACGCTGCCCGGCAGCACGCAGCGCCGCGTGCAGGCGCGCGCCAATGGCGCGCACTACCGTGTCATGCACTGGCTGCCGCCGGGCGCGGCGCCGGCCGCCGGTTTCCCGGCGGTCTACGTGCTGGACGCCAACGCGTTGTTTGGCACCTTCGTGGAGGCCGTGCAGCGCAGCAGCCGGCGGCCCGACGCCACGGGCGTGGTGCCGATGGCGGTGGTGGGCATCGCGCACGACGGCGACGCGTTGTTCGCCGAGGCGCTGCGGCGGCGCGACTTCACGGCGGGGCCGCCGGCCCACGAGACGGTCGAAGGCGCCGTCGGTGGTGCGCAGGCCCTGTTGTCCTTCCTGGCCGACGAGCTGGCTCCGGCGCTGCGCGCGGAACTGCCGCTCGATGCCAGCCGCCAGACCCTGTTCGGCCATTCGCTGGCCGGCCATTTCGTGCTGCGGGCGCTGGCCCTGCGGCCCGGCGCGTTCCGCACCTGGGCGGCCGTGAGCCCCTCGATCTGGTGGGACGCGGCCGGCCTGCGCGCCGCGCTCGCGGCGGCCCTGCCGGGCGAGCCGCAGGCCCGCGTGTTCATGGCCGCGGGCGAGTGGGAGGACGCCGTGCCGCCCTGGCAGCGCACGCATCCCGGCCTGGCGCAGCTCGTCGCGCGGCGCGCGCAGCGCCGCATGGTCGGCGCCGCGCAGGACCTGGCGCAGGAACTGCAGGCCTGGATCGGCGCGGAGCGGCTGCTGTTCCGCGTCTTTCCCGAGGAGGACCACGCCTCGGTGCTCATGGTCGCGGCGCAGCGCGCGCTGCGTTTTAGCAGCCTCTGAACCGGGGCGCCCGCGGCGCCCGCGGACCGCTCAGTTCACGCGCGGCAGGTTCGCGGCCTGGATGGCCGCGCCCATGGTCTCGCGGCCTTCCACCAGCTTCTTGCGGTAGTCCTCGCCGCTGATGGACACGGGGTCGACGCCCGCGGTCTCGAAGATCTTCGCGAGTTCGGCGCTCTGTGCCGCGCTCATCGCGACCTGCTCCATGCGGTCGCGCACGGGCTTGGGCGTGCCCTTGGGATAGGCCAGGCCGATCCAGGAGTCGATCTCGACCTCGTAGCCCTGTTCCTTGAGCGTGGGCACCTCGGGGAATTCCTTCCAGCGCATGGGGCTCGCACTGGCCAGGAAGCGCATCTTGCCGGTCTTCACGTAGGGCACGATGTCCGAGGGGTTCTGCACGATCACGTCGACCTGGCCGCCGAGCAGCGCAGACAGCGTCTCGGAGCCCGACTTGTAGGTGACCTCCTCGAACTTTCCGCCCGTCTTGCGGCCCAGTTCGTACATGGCGAGGTTGTTCGGGGCCGACGGCGCGCCGAAGAAGATGCCCTTGCCCTTCTTGGCGGTCTCGACGAGGTCGGCGACGCTCTTGTAGGGCGAGTCCGCGCGCACCGCGACGCCGTAGCGGTAACGGGCGACGCCGGCGATGAAGTCGAAGTCGTCGGCCTTGTAGTCCACCTTCATGAGGTGCGGCGTGATCGCGACCGTCGAGTAGGTCACGATGCCCATGGTGTAGCCGTCGGGCCGCTGCTTGGCCAGGTAGCTGACCCCCAGCGTGCCCAGCGCGCCGGCACGGTTGTTCGGCACGATGGGCTTCTTGACGATGCGCTCCATCGCATTGCCGATGGCGCGCGCGGCCACGTCGGTGTTGCCGCCCGCGCCGTAGTTGATGACCATGGTGACTTCGCGCTCGGGAAAGCCTTCCGGGCCCTGCGCGAGCGCGTGGCCGGCCAGGCCGAGCAGCAGCGCGCCGGAGCACGCTGCGAGGAAGGCGCGTTTGCAGAAATGGCGTGGTGTGCGCATGGTGTTTGTCTCTCTGGATGGTGTGTGTGTTGGGGCCCGATGGGCCCGCCGCGCCGGCACGCGTGGGCACATGCCGGCACGGCGCATCAGTTCATGAAGAAGCCGCCGTTCACGTCGATCACGGCGCCGTTGGTGAAGCCCGCCGCTTCGCTGGCGAGGTAGCAGATGGCAGCCGCGACCTCGCCGGGTTCGCCGATGCGCTTGACCGGGATCTGCGCGGCGTACTGGCGGTTGACCTCCTCGCCGGCCTGCAGGGCCATCTGCGTGAGGATGCGGCCTGGCGCGACGCAGTTGGTCGTGATGCCGAACGGCGCCATCTCGGAGGCGATGGAGCGGCTCAGGCCCAGCACGGCCGACTTGGTCAGCATGTAGGCGGGGCCCGCCACCACCGACTTGCTGCGGCCCGCGAGCGAGGAGATGTTGACGATGCGGCCCCAGCCCTTGGCCTGCATGCCGGGCAGCACGAGCTGGCACAGGCGCACGATGGCCAGCACGTTCACGTCGACAATGCGCTGCACTTCCTGCATGTCCAGCGCCAGGATGCCGTTGGACTGGCCCGCGGCGTTCTTGAGGCTGATGCCCGCGTTGTTCACGAGGATGTCCACGCCGCCGAGTTCCTGCGTGATCTGCGCGACGACGGCGCGGCACTGCGCCTCGTCCGTCACGTCGAGCGCCACCGCCGTGGCGTTGGCGCGCAGGGCCTCGGGAATCCGCGCGAGGTCGGGCCGTTCGCGGTCCGACAGGACCAGCTTGCGGCCGTCCTGCAGCAGCGCGATCGCGCTGGCCAGGCCGATGCCTTGCGCCGCGCCCGTGACGAGCGCGACGCGCGCCGGTGTTGCACAGGCGCGGGGCATTGGTGTGCCTTCGGCTTCGCCTGCGGCGCGAGCCTCTTCGGGCGGCCGGGCGAGGCTCATGCCTTGGCCTCCGGCGTGTAGAAGGTGATGGGCGGGAAGGCGTTCTCCGTGCACATCAGCTCGATGAGCGTGGACTCGTCGGCCGCCATGGCCGCCTGCAGCGCCGCGGCGATCTCGCCGGGCGAGGACACGCGCTGGCCGCGGATGCCGCAGGCGCGCGCGATGGCGGCGTGGTCCACGCCCGCGAAGTGCACGGCCGAGGTGTGCGCGCCGAACTTCACGTTCTCGGCATGCTTCTGGTAGCCCAGGATGCCGTTGTTGATGAGCAGCGTGATGACCTTGATGCCCATGCGCTTGCAGGTTTCCATCTCGGACCAGACATGGCCGAAGCCGCCGTCGCCCACGAGGCAGAACACCTGGCCGCAGGCCTGGGCCACGCGCGCGCCCATGGCCATCGGCATGCCCCAGCCCAGGCCCGCGAGCCCGCGCGGCGTGAGGAAGCGCTGGCCCGGCCGGCGCGCCGTCAGGTAGTTCGTGACCCACAGCGTGGAGTAGCTCGCGTCGGCCACCACCGTGTCCTGCGGCGTCAGCAGCGCATTGAGCTCCTGCATGATGCGTTCCGGCCGGATCGGCGTGTCGGCGCTCAGGCGCACGGCGGCCGATTCCTCGAGGTGCTTTTGCTTGCCCGCGGCGATGCGCTCGGCCAGGGCCGCGCGCTGAGCGCTGCGCCGGCCGGACAGACCCTGGTCCTGCACGATCTGCAGCATGGCCGCCAGGCCGCGCTTGGCGTCGCCGACCAGGCGCAGCGCGTCGTAGTTGCGGCCCACCTCCTGCCCGTCCAGGTCGAGGTGGATGAACTGGGCGTTGCGCGGGTACAGCGTCCAGCTGTCCGTGCCGTTCTGGTTGGTGCGGTTGCCGACCAGCAGCACCACGTCCGCCTCCGTGAGGAAGGGCTTGAGGTGGCGGCCCGAGCCATTGGGGCCCATGCAGTTGGCCATCACGCCGAGCGAGAGCGGCGCGGTCTCGTCGACCGCGCCCTTGCCCATGTTGGTCGTGGCCACGGGCAGGGACAGCGCGTCGGCGAAGGCCGTGAGTTCCTCGGCTGCGCCGGAGATGTGCACGCCACCGCCGGCCACGATGACGGGCGCCTTGGCCTGGACCAGCAGTGCGACGGCCTGCGCAAGCGCCTGCGCATCGGGCGTGGGGCGGTCGAGCGGGAAGCGGCCCAGCGCGGACGGGCGCGGCACGGAGGAGCGCTGGGCCGGCTCGTTGAGCAGGTCGGCCGGCAGCAGCAGCGCCACGGGGCCGGGGCGGCCGCTGCACGCCGCGATGATGGCCTGCTCCACATAGTCTTCCACGCGGGAGGCCACGTCGACGCGGCGCACCCACTTGGTCACGGGCTTGAACAGGCCCATGTGGTCCAGGTCCTGGAAGGCGTTCTTGTCGGCCTGGTCGCGCGCCACGTCCTGCACGAGCGCGATCACCGGGATGGAGACCTTGAGTGCCTCGGCCAGCGGGGCCACGAGCAGCGCGGCCGCCGGGCCGTTCTGCGCCGTGATCACCGAGGGCTTGCCGCTCATGCGTGCGGCCGCGTCGGCCATGTAGCCGCCCGCGTTCTCGGTGCGGTAGGCGATCTGCTGCATGCCGAGTTCTTCCGCCGCCAGCACGAACATGCTGGGCAGGCTCTGGCCGAAGAACTGGGTGATGCCGTGTTTCTGGAGGGTTCTGGCCACGGTGTGGCCGATGGTGTCCTGCTTGTTCAGGCCAGGATGGGTGAGGGGTTTGGACATGGCGGGTGCGGGTTCAGGGATTCAAAAATCATGCAATCTTTTATAAAATACTGCACTGGCCGCGATTTGAATTTCTTTTCGCGGCATCGCGCATCAGGGAAAACACCCATCCCGCAGCCCGGCGGCCTGCGTTCGGCGCGGTTCCAATCGGCGGGGTCAACGGGAGAGTCGTCGTGAGCGAAGAGAATCTGACGGATGTCGTCAGAGAAAAGATCGTCAACAAGCTGATCCATGCCGAGTACCGGCCCGGCCATGCGTTCAAGCTGCGCGAGATGACCGAATCGGGCGAGTTCGAAGGGATCAGCCAGACGCCCATCCGCGAGGCGCTGCTGCAGCTCGTCGCGCAAAGCATCCTCGTGGGCCAGCGCGGTTTTTCGATCCGGGTCCCATCGCCCACCGTGGAAAGCCTGGCCGAGGTGCGCGGCATCCGCATCCGGCTGGAGATCATGGCCGCGACGGCCGGCATGGCGCACTGGGACGAGGCAGGGCTGGCGGCGCTGGCTGCGGTCCACCGCGCGCTGATGGCCGCCAAGCAGGCCCGCCATGCCGACGACATCCTGCGCAGGAACGTGCAGTTCCATTTCGCGCTCTATGCGCCCGCGAACATGCCCTACCTCACGTCGATGCTGCGCCAGCTCTGGGCCATCACGGGCCCCAGCATCCGCTACCTCTACGAGGCCGAGGAGCCCGTGGTGCCCGGCGGGCGGCACAAGCACGAGGACATCATCGAGGCGCTGCGCAGCCGGAACCTGGCGCTGCTCGAAGAGGCGATCCATGCCGACGGCACGGTGTACGGGCAGAAGATCCTCGACATGGTCCACGCCAAGCTCAGCCCCGAAGCCTTGGCGGTGCAGCCCTTCAAGAAGATCGAGGGCACGCGCAAGCGCGCGCACATCGGCCGGCTGATCAAGCTGCAGAGCCGCGCCTAGCCAGGGCCTGCAGGCCACCGCACAACGAAAAACGCCCCGGAGTCCGGGGCGTTTTTCTTGGAGGCTTGCCGTTCAGCGCAGCGTGATGCGGCCGATGCGGTCGCCTTCGCCGTCTTCCGAACCGCGGGCCTTGTTGATCGTGAAGGCCGTGCCCTTGCCGTCCACCGCAATGTGGTTGGGGAAGCTGCCCACGTCCAGGTTGCCCACGATCTTGCCGCTCGCGTCCAGGATGGTCACCGTGTCGCTGGCGCGGTTGGCCACGTAGGCCAGGCGTTTGATCGGGTCGAAGGTGACGTTGAGCGTGCCGGCGCCGACCTTGATGTCCTGCAGCGTCTTGCCGGTCTTGGCGTCGGCGATGAGCACGTTGTCCGAGCCCTGGGCCGCGACGAAGACGCGGTCGTTCTGCGCGTCGTAGGCGATGCCCGAGGCGGACACGGCGTTCTCGACCGCGAACACCTTCTCGACGGTGTCGGTCCTGGTGTTGACGATGGCGACCTCGCCGCCCGCGCTCACGACGAACAGCCGGCTGCTGGCCTGGTCGAGCGCCAGGCTCATGGGCGAGAAGTCCTTGGCCTGCGGGCCGCGGATGCTGGTCTGGATCGGGATGTTCTTGAGGAAGGCCGGGGTCTTGGTGCTGAACACCGCGACCTGCGGCTGGCCCACGGGCGTGGAGTAGGCCTTGCCCTGCTGGCCGTCCACGAGCACGTCGCGCGCATGCGGCACGAGGCCGGG
>DATKFT010001120.1:0-12015 GCA_035544335.1 Pseudorhodoferax sp. | reverse complement strand
ATGGTGAAGGACATCTCGGTGGTCAGCAGCGTGTAACCGTCAGGCGCCGCGCGGGCCACGGTGCCCCAGCCGATGAGGCCGCCGCCGCCGACCTTGTTGTCCACGACGAAGGGCTGGCCCAGGCCGCTGCCGACCTGGTTGGCCGCCAGGCGCGCCACGATGTCGGTCGTGCCGCCGACGGCATAGGGCACGACGATGGTGATGGGGCGTGCGGGGTAGTTCTGCGCGAAGGCACCGGGTGCTGCGACAGCGCTCAGAGCGATGGCGGCAGCGGACAGGACACGGCTGATGTTCATGATGGGTCTCCGAGGAAGAGGCTCAGTCGAGCTTGATGTTACCGGCGCGCACGACCGTGCCCCAGCGCTGTTGTTCGGTTTTGAGGAGCGCAGCGGCTTCCTGGGAGGTGCCGCCAACAGGCGTGCTGCCTTCGGCCAGCAGCGTGGCGATGGTGTCGGTGCGCGCCAGGGCCTTGGCCACCTCGGCCTGGAGCCGCACCACGATGGCCGCCGGCGTGCCTGCAGGTGCCACCAGCATCTTCCAGTCGCTGGTGTCGAAACCTGCGTACCCGCTCTCGGCCACCGTGGGGACGTCGGGCAGTGCAGGCATGCGCTTGGTGGAACTGACCGCCAGCGCGCGCAGCTTGCCGGCCTTGATGAACGAGATCACCGTCTGCGGCGTGGCGAAGTAGTAGTCCACCTGCCCGCCCAGCAGATCGTTGGCAGCGGGACCCGCACCCTTGTAGGGGATGTGCCGCGTGGCGATGCCGGCCTGTTGGGTGAAGACCTCGCCGGTCAGGTGTCCCACGGTGCCGTTGCCGGCAGAGGCCATGGTCAGCGCATCGGGTTTGACCTTGGCAGCGTTCACCAGGTCCTTGAGCGTCTTGTGCGGCGAGTCCCCCTTGACCACCAGCACCACGGCCTGGCCCGCCACCGTGGCGATGGGTGTGAACGCCTTGGCCGCGTCGTAAGGCATCTTGGCGTACAGCGACGGGTTGATGGCCAGGTTGGCCGTCTGGCCCATGCCCAGCGTGTAGCCGTCCGGTGCGGCCTTGGCCACCGCGTCCATGCCGATGTTGCCGCCGGCACCGGCCTTGTTCTCCACGATCAGCGTCCAGCCGGTGCCGATGCGGATCTTGTCCAGCACCATGCGCGCGACCGCATCGGTGCCACCGCCCGGCGGGAACGGCACGATGACCTTGATGGGTTGGGAGGGGTAGGCGGTCTGCGCTTGCGCGGTGGCGGCCAGGACGAGCGCCAGGGCGCTCGCCATGCGGGGCAAGAAGGTCATCGAGTCTCCAGGTGGTGTACGGGAAGGAAGAGGTCAGGCGAGCCGGTACACGCGGCTCGCCGTGCCATGGAACAGGTCCTGGCGCTCTGTGGCAGAGAAGCCTGCCGTGAGCTTCTTGAACGCGTTCCAGCCGTTCACGAAGCTGTAGGAACCCTTGTCGACAGGGAAATTGCTTTCGAACATGCAGCGCGCGGGGCCGAACGCCTCGATGCAGGCCAGCATCCAGGGCCTCCAGGCGGCGACCAGTTCGTCGGACGAGGGCGGCAGCGCGCCGGCTTCGAAGCCGAAGCCATTGATGCGCATGCCCAGGCCGCCGAGCTTCACGGACACGTTGGGCCGGCGGGCGAGTTCACGCATGGACGCGCGCCAGGACGCAAAGACCTCCCCGTCGCGGCCGGCATACGCACCGATGCGCACGATCCCGCCGCAGTGGTCCACGACGATGGGCAGCTCGGGCTGTGCATCGGCAAGCGCGCACAGTTCGCCGAGCTGAGGCCAGAACAGCCAGGCGTCATAGGACAGCCCGCGCGCGGCCAGTTCGGCCAGGCCAGCGCGGTAGCCGGCATCGGCGAGCAAGCCCCTCGGGGCGGCGGTCAGCGGGTTGGCGAGCGAGCTGTCGGCATCCCAGGTCGCCAGGTGGCGGATGCCGCGAAAGCGCCCGGCGCCTGCCGCCTCATGGGCATCCAGCACCTCGCGCACTGCCGCACCCCGGCGCAGGTCTGCGTAGCCGACGATGCCCTGCGCCACCCTGGGTCGGCCCGGCTGCGGAACGGTGGACTGCGCGACGAACGCGGTTTCTCCAACCGGCTTCAGATGTTCCGGACCATCGGCCCGGTAGCGCGTGAGCGCCTGCATGTACACCGAGGCCTGCACCGCGTGGCCCGACGTGGCATCGGCCAGGTACTCGCCGCGCAGGTAGGTCCAGCCGGGACGGTCGTAGAAGTGGTGGTGCGCATCGGTGATGGCCATCTCGGGCTCCAGCACCGCTTCCTGGCCTTGGGCGAGCCAGTCGGCCCGCACGCTCAGATAGTTGCCGCCCATGCTCAGCCTCCGCTCAACCGCCCGGGGCAACGAAGGGGGTGGCGCCGAACAGCAGCGCGGCGCGCGCCATGTCGGCCAGCGTGATGCCATCGGCACAGGCCGTGTTGGCCAGGACCGGCAGCACGCCGAAGGCGAAGGCGATGACCATGCCGTATCCGAAAGCGAGCCATACCACTGTCTCCACCGTTGCTGGGTTGCAACCATTTCAAAGTTCTATCTCATAGAACTAAGTTCTATCGGAAAGAACTATAAAACCGAGCCTATCCGCCCTTGACTGGGGAAAACCCTTGCCCTTCCCCGCAATGGCATCGTGTTCTACTAGGCAGAACTCTGATCCGTGCCATGACTGCCGAGCTGCCTGCCCACATTGCCGCCGAGAACGACGTCCAGGAAAATTCGAGCGGGGTCGCGGTTCTGGACCGTGCTTTCGCTTTGCTCGGTGCTTTTCAACCGACCGATGAGCGGCTTTCGCTCACGGAGCTTTCCCGTCGCACGGGCCTGTACAAGAGCACCGTGCTGCGGCTGCTCGGCGCACTGGAACATGGCGGCTTCATGCGCAAACTGGACGACGGCCAGTACGCCATCGGGCCGCAGCCCATGCGCCTGGCGGCGATCTACCAGCGGTCGTTCCGCGTGGATTCCATCATCGAGCCCCTGCTGGCCGAGCTGAGCGCCAAGCTGGGAGAGACGGCATCGTTCTACGTGCGTGCCGGCGCAAGGCGCCTCGTCGTCAGCCGCGTGGAACCTGCGCGCGCGGTGCGCGTGTCGATCCGCATCGGGGAAGATTTCGAGATCGGCAAGGGTGCATCCGGCAAGGTGCTGTTGGCGTTCACCGACCCCGAGGGGGGCGACGGTGACGTGCGGCAACGCCTGTGGGCGACGTCGTATGGGGAACGCGATCCGGAAACGGCGGCCGCATCGGTTCCGGTCTTCGGCGCGCTGGGTGAGCTGAAAGGTGCGTTGACGGTGTCCGGGCCCTTGTCCAGGCTGGGCGAGCCAGCGGCGATGCAGGCGGCCGTGACCGCCCTGCTTGAAATGGCGCGCCGTGCAACGGCTGAATTTGGCGGCAACCCGGGCCGTTACGCCAGTGCCTTGCAGGCCGCGGCGGGCGACGCATAGGCGCGGCCCCGCCCGCGGGGATTTCCAACGCCCTCCTTGGGGCGGCGGTGCTTTTCTCCGCCGTTGATGCGTTGTTCCAGACAGGAATGGCAGAGAGGATCGCCGCATTCGCCACCAGGCAGTTGACTGACTTGGTCAAGTAAATTTGCTAGACTTGGTCAACCATGAGCGATGCAATGACGGAACAGGTCAAGGCCTTGCGCGCCTTCAACCGAAGTTACACGCGCAGCACCGGCCTGCTGGAGCCCTACCTGGACAGCACGCTGTCTCTGACGGAGGTGCGCGTGCTGTACGAGCTGGCGCACCACGAACGCAGCGCGGCCAGCGAGATCGGCCGCGAACTGGGCCTGGACGCCGGCTACCTCAGCCGCATCGTCAAGCGCTTCGAGGCGCGCGGCTGGCTGGAGCGCAGCAGTTCCACGGCCGACGGTCGCCAGCAGTTCCTGCAGCTGACGCCGGCCGGCCACGCTGCGTTCGCGCCACTGCAGCAGAAGTCGCGCGACGCTGCGCGCGCGCTGCTGGAGGGCTTGCCGAGTGCCGGGCGTGTCGAGCTGGTCGACGCCATGGCCAAGGTGCAGCGCCTGCTCGCACAGCCCGTGGCCAGCGCAACACCGCGCCCGCGCACGGCCGTGCTGCGCGAACCGCGGCCCGGCGACATGGGCTGGGTCATCCAGCAGCACGCCGAGGTCTATGCGCGCGAGTACGGCTGGGACGCCCGCTTCGAAGCCCTGGTGGCCGACATCGCGGCCCGCTTCGTGCGCAACTTCCAACCCGGCTGGGAACGCTGCTGGATCGCCGAGCTCGAGGGGCAACGCGTCGGCTCGGTGTTCGTCGCGCGCAAGAGCGCCACCGTGGCCCAGCTGCGCATGCTGGTGCTGGCGCCCGCGGCGCGCGGCATGGGCCTGGGCGCGCGGCTGACCGACGAATGCCTGGCCTTCGCGCGCGCCAGGGGCTACCGCAAGATGGTGCTGTGGACCAACAGCTGCCTGACGGCCGCGCGCGCCATCTACGCGGCGCGCGGCTTCGTGCTCACGAAGAGCGAGCCCTACGAGGACTTCGGCCAGTCGCTGGTCGGCGAGACCTGGGAGCTCAGACTCTGAGAGCCGGAGCGGCCGCACACCGCAAGAATCGTCAGGTCCGCGCGACTAGAGTGGCGCCATGTCGCACACCGGAGCCCGCACCATGCACACCATCGTCCAGGACCAGGCCATCCACCTGGTCGGCGTCGAACTGCGCACCTGCAACGAAGAGGCCGCGCAGACCATCCCTGCGTTCTGGCAGCGGCTGACCGCCTCCGGCGTGCTGCAGGGCATTGCGCAGCGCAGCGGCGACGCGCTGCTGGCCGTCTACACCCATTTCGAGCATGCTGGCCGCAGCAACCAGGGGCTGTATTCGCTGATCGTGGGGGCGCCGGTGCCGGCCGACGCAGCCGTGCCCGCGGGCATGGTGCGCGCCGTGGTGCCCGCCTCGCGTCGCGCCGTGTTCCCGGTCGCGCACGGCCAGCCCGAACAGGTCGGCGCCGTCTGGCAGCAGGTCTGGGACGCGCGGCAACTGCCCAAGACCTACATCGCCGACTTCGAGCGCTATGGATCCGACGGCAGCATCGCGGTCTTCGTCGGCATCCACGACATGCCATGAGCGCGCGGCGCGGCTGGACCGATTACCAGGCGCGCATGGCGCGCGTGATCGCCCACGTGCACGAGCACCTGGACGCGCCGCTGGACCTGGCACGCCTGGCCGCGCTGGCGCACCTGTCGCCCTACCACTGGCACCGCACCTACGCCGCGCTGTACGGCGAGACCCTCGCCGCCACGGTGCGCCGGCTGCGGCTGCACCGCGCCAGCGGCGACCTGGCCAACAGCCAGCTGCCGGTGGCCGACGTGGCGCGCCGCTGCGGCTATCCGAACGTGCAGTCGTTCGCGCGCGCCTTCCGCGAGGCCTACGGCAGCAGCCCCAGCGCGTACCGCCGGCAGGGCATGCACCAAGTGTTCCGCGCCGGCACCGCGCCGGTGCTGGCGGCCGGCCACAAGGTGGAGGTCCGCGTGGTGCCCGCCGTGCAGCTGGCCGGCCTGGAGCACCACGGCGCCTACATGCAGATCGGCCGCGCCTTCGAGACCGGCTTCACGCGCATGGCGGCCGCGCAGCTGCTGCGACCCGGCACGCGCTGGCTGGCGGTCTATTTCGACGATCCCGAGGCCGTGCCCGAACGCCAGCTGCACGCGCGCGCGGGCCTGTCGCTGCCGGCAGGCGCCGCCGCTCCGGCCGGTCTGACGGCCTTCACCCTGGGCGGCCAGCGCTGCGCCGTTCTGCAGCACCGCGGCCCGTACGCGAGCATGCGCGCAGCCTACGCCTGGCTGTACGGCCGCTGGCTGGTCGAGACCGGCCATGCCGCGGCCGACCTGCCCGTGTTCGAGGAGTACCTGAACCACCCGCGCGACACCGCGCCAGAGGACCTGCGCACCGACATCTGCCTGCCGCTGGCCGGACCGGCTACTGCATGAACCAGCCATGGCTGACGACCAGCGACTGGCCCGTCAGCGCATTGCTCGGGAAGCCCGCGAACAGCAAGGCCACCTGGGCCACGTCGGCCGTGGTCGTGAACTCGCCGTCCACGGTCTCCTTGAGCATCACGTTCTTGACGACCTCGGCCTCGCTGATGCCCAGGGTCTTCGCCTGCTCCGGAATCTGCTTTTCGACCAGCGGCGTGCGCACGAAGCCCGGGCAGATCACGTTGGCGCGCACGCCGTGGGCCGCACCCTCCTTGGCCACGGTCTTGCACAGGCCGATCAGGCCGTGCTTGGCCGTCACGTAGGGCGCCTTGAGCAGCGAGGCCTCCTTGGAGTGCACCGAGCCCATGTAGCTCACGCTGCCGCCGCGGCCCTGGGCGTACATCTTCTTGAGGCAGGCGCGCGTGGTCAGGAAGGCGCCGTCCAGGTGGATGGCCAGCATTTTCTTCCAGTCGGCGAAGCTGAACTCCTCGACCGGGTGCACGATCTGGATGCCGGCGTTGCTGACCAGGATGTCGATGCCGCCGAAGGCCTTGGCGGCCTGCTCCACCGAAGCCTCGACCTGGGCCTCGTCGGTCACGTCGACGGCCACGCCCAGGGCCTTGGCGCCGCTGGCCCGCAGTTCGGCGGCCGTGCTCTCGGCCGCGGCCGGGTTGAGGTCGGCGATGACCACGGCCGCGCCCTCGCGCGCGAACAATGTGGCGATCTCCTTGCCGATGCCGCTGGCCGAGCCCGTGATGTAGGCGACCTTGTTCTCAAGCTGTTGCATGGTGCTGTCCTTCAGTTGTGAGACGGTTGGGGGAGTTTGAATCGGAGCCGACCTGCATGACGCCCAGATCGGGTCGCAGGCAAAGGCGCCAAGGGTCGGGGAGCAGGCCATGCCAGCAGACGTTTTGGTCCGGGCTCTGCCCGGCCGCTGGCGGCGCCCCTTGAGGGGGATGGGATGGCTACACGCAGTGAGCCATCCAAACGGGCTGGATTCATTTCATGTAGTCGTGTTCGACGGTGCCGAGCGCGAGCGTCATGTCGGCGATGTAGTGCACGGCCGACTCGACCCGGCGCACGGGCAGGTCGGCCACGGGCGCCAGGGCGTGCGGATGCAGCTCGAGCGCGGCCGGACCGGCCCAGGCGCCGTGCAGCTCGATGTCGACCATGTGGTAGCGCACGAGCTCGCAGATGCGCGGCGAGCCGTCCACATGCGGAATGATCTTGAGCAGGAAGTTGGGCTGGGCCAGCGCCGCGAGGATGGGCCCGGGCGCAAGCGTGCGGTGCTTGAAGCCCATGGTGGCCGTGGCCACGCGCACTTGGCCGTAGTCCAGCGTGCCGACCACGGTGTCGGTCTCGTAGTCCAGGCTCGGTGTCGCGAGCTTCTTCGGAAAGCCCCAGAGCTCGCGGCCGCCTGCGATGGGCGGGTGGTCGTTGAGGTACATGGCGTGCACATAGGCGCCCTGCTCCAGGCCCCTGGCCGTGCGCAGCTGCACCGGGATCACCTGGCCCGACTCCGTGTAGTCGCCAAAGCCCGTGGAGTCCGGCATGCGGATGAACTCGTACTTGACCAGCGGCTCCACGACCTCCAGCGGCTCGGGCACGACGGCGCGCAGCGCGTCCATGTCGGTGCGGTAGGTGATGACCACGAACTCGCGGCGCACGAAGCGGTAGGGGCCGCACGGGAATGCAGGGCTGGTGGCCGGCATGGCAAAGGCACGGCGCACGTCGTCGGTCTTCATGGAGTGCTTTCTCGGAAAGAAGAGCACGCCACTGTGCGCCGCAATCCTTAGACGAAACTGAAAACCGCGCCGATGGCCGATTTCCGAACGTGTACAGACTGGACTTGGCCGTGGGCGGCAAGCCGCACGCAACAATGCAGGGGTGCGGCCTCGTGCGCCACGGCTTGGGCCTGGCTGAGCGCGGGTGCAGGCCCCAGGCTTGGCCGACGCGCTGCGCAGGGCTGCTCTTCAGCCGCCCCGCAAGGCAGGCGCCAGGGCCCGGGCCAGCGGCGCCAGCCGCTCGGCCAGCTCGGGCCCGCCCAGCCATTCGTCCTCGCGGAAGAACACGCCGGCACAGTGCACGGACACGCTGCGGCTCAGGGGCGGCGCGGCCTGCGCGCAGGCGCCGATGCGCAGGCCGTCCTCCTCGCTGCGCAGCACGATCCAGCCCGGCGCGCTCCCGAGCCGCACGGGCGTGACGATGGAGCAGCCCATCCACTGCCAGTTCGGCACGCAGTCCAGCTGGCCGTTCAGCCGCCAGCCGCGGCCCGTGTCGTGGCCTGTGAGCGGCGTGGCGGCCAAGGGCATGCTGGCCGCGCGTTCGCCGCTCAGCAGGTCGGGCAGCAGGTACTCGCGCAGGCCGATGTTGGCCGAGCCGGCGATGGCCTCGATGGCCATGCGCTGTGCCCACAGGATGTGGCCGCTGGCCGCACTGCGCTCGGCCAGGCGCGCCGCGGCCTGCGCCAGGTCGCTCAGCGTGCCGCCGTTGCCGCCCAAGGCGGCGGGCAGGCCGCAGCGCAGCAGGTCGGAATCGACCACCTTGCGCAGCAGGCGCAGGGCCCCCTCGGCGGTGTCGACCACGGGAGCGGGAGCAGCGTCGGTTTCGGAGAACATGGCCGCCATGGTGCCGCCGATGGCGCGGCAGCGAAAGACGCAGATGGGGGTGGCGCGGACCGGATCAGATGGCGGCGCAGCCGGATAATCCGCGCCATGCCCGCCCCCGCCCCTGCGCCCGAACCCCCGGGCGCCACCGCGCAGCCACGTTCCAAGACCGACCTCTTCTGGTCCTTCACCTGGCTGGCGTTGCAGGGCTTCGGCGGCGTGCTGGCCGTGGTGCAGCGCGAGCTCGTCGAGAAGAAGCGCTGGATGGGCCGCGAGGAATTCGTCGAGGAATGGGCCGTGGCCCAGATCATGCCGGGCCCCAACGTGGTCAACCTGGCCATGATGATCGGCGCGCGCCACTTCGGCCTGCCCGGTGCGCTGGCGGCGCTCGCGGGCATGCTCAGCGCGCCACTGGTCGTGGTCGTGCTGCTCGCGCTGGCCTACACCCACTACGCCGACAACCCGCACATGGCCGGCGCGCTGCGCGGCATGGGCGCCGTGGCGGCCGGGCTCATCCTGGCCACAGGCATCAAGCTGGTCCCGGCTCTGCGCAACAACGTGCTGGGGCGCGGCCTGTGTGCGCTCTTCGGCGGGCTGTGCTTTGCCGGCATCGCGCTGCTGCGCTGGCCGCTGGCCTACGTGCTGTTCGGGCTGGGCGCCGTGGCCTGCGCCCTGGCCTGGCGAAGACTGGCGCCATGAGCCCGCTGCACCTGGGCGCGGCCGACTGGCTGGCGCTGTTCCTGCACTTCGCCACGCTCTCGCTGCTGGCCGTGGGCGGGGCGATCACGACCGCGCCCGACATGCACCGCTTCCTGGTCGACCGCCAGCACTGGCTCAGCGATCCGCAGTTCAGCGCCTCGATCGCGATCGCCCAGGCCGCGCCGGGCCCCAATGTGTTGTTCGTGGCGTTGATGGGCTGGAACGTGGGGCTCAACGCGGGCGGCTACGCCACGGCCGCGCTGGGCCTGGTGCTGGCCATGCTGGGCGTGCTGCTGCCCAGCTCCACGCTGACCTACCTGAGCGCGCAATGGGGCCACCGCAACCGGCACCGGCGCAGCGTGCGCGCGTTCAAGGCTGGCATGGCGCCCCTCGTCGTCGCGCTGCTGGTGGCCACGGGCTGGGTGCTGGCCGGCAGCCAGGGCCAGTCGCCGCAGAACTGGCGGTTGTGGCTGCTGACGGCCGTGGTGGCCTGGCTGGTCTGGCGCACGCGGCTGCACCTGCTGTGGCTGCTGGGCGCGGGCGCCGCGCTCGGCGCGCTGGGCTGGGTCTAGGCAGGCGCTCAGGCCACGGCGGCGGCGCCGGCCAGGGGTGCAGCGGACGCAGCGCGGCGGCGGCGCAGCACGGCGGCGATGCCGCCCAGGCCCAGCAGCGCCAGCAACGCGCTGGACGGCTCGGGCACCTCGGCCATGAAGGCTTCGCGCGCGGCCAGCGCCAGGTCCGGGTAGTTGGAGAACACGCCGTCGATGCCCCACTCGTAGAACTGCTGGTACTGCGGCAGCGCCGTGGCCGGGTTGGCCAGGCTGAAGGTGTAGCCGTGCACGAGCAGGCCCAGGTCGTGCGCGTCGGCGATGAAGGCCTCGGTCAGGCCGCTGATCGACACGCCCACGCCATCGGCGAAGTCCGCGATGTTGTCCAGGCCCAGGTTGCGCAGCGCGCTGACCGAGCCCAGCATGACGAGCTGGAAGTCGAAGCCCAGCGCGGACTGCTTGTCGCGCAGGCCCTTCACGGCCGCGGCGTGGAAGGACTGGATGAACACCTTGTTGCTCGAGGTGTAGCCGTTGGCGATCAGGGCCTGCAGGATCTTGCTCTCGATCTCGTCGCCGGCAACCTTGGCTTCGGGGTAGATGCCGATCTCGCGGCCGGTCTGCGCGCTGAGCCGCTGGGCCAGCGTGATGACTTCCTGGAAGGTCGGAATGCGCAACGCGTCGGCCGAGCTCGGCGTGAAGCCCGGGTAGCTGGTCTTGGCCGTGCCGACCAGCTTCATCTCCAGCGTCTTGAGTTCGGCCAGCGTGAAGTCGGCCACGCGGTAGCCGTTGTTGCGCGGCGCGAACAGGCTTTGCACGTTGGTCGTGCGCTGCAGCGTGAGGTCGTGCACGGCGACCAGGTGGCCGTCGCGCGTCAGCGAGAGGTCGGGCTCGATGTAGTCCACGCCCATGCGCACGGCCAGCTCGTAGCCGGCCAGCGTGTGCTCGGGCAGGTAGCCCGAGGCACCGCGGTGCGCGATGACGATGGGCGCCTGGCCGTTGAGTGTGGACACCGGGCCTGCGGCGGCCGTGCCGGCCGAACAGACGGCGGCCAGCGCGAGCGCGATGCGCGCGCAGCCTTGGGACAAGGTGAATGCCATGTGCTTGTGCTCCGTGTTGAAAGAACGCCGGAGCTTAGGCTGCGCATATGACGTGCGAATGAAGTGCTTGCCGCGGCTTGTCTGTTGCACAGGTCGCTCAGCCCGTGCAGCAGAAGGCTGGCCCCCTGCCCCGCTCAGACCTCGCGGTAGCGTTCCCAGCCGCGCGCGCGCAGTTCGCAGGCCGGGCAGCTGCCGCAGCCATGGCCCCAGGCATGGCGCGCGCCGCGCTCGCCCAGGTAGCAGGTGTGCGTGTGCTCGGCGATCAGGTCGACGAGCGCCAGGCCGCCCAGCTGCTCGGCCAGGCGCCAGGTGTCGGCCTTGTCGATCCACATGAGCGGCGTGTCGACCAGGATGCGCCGGTCCATGCCCAGCGACAGCGCGATCTGCATGGCCTTCATGGTGTCGTCGCGGCAGTCCGGGTAGCCCGAGAAATCGGTCTCGCAGACGCCCGTGACCAGCACGTCCAGCCCGCGCCGGTAGGCCAGCGCGGCGGCCAGCGTCAGGAACAGCAGGTTGCGCCCGGGCACGAAGGTGTTGGGCAGGCCCGCGTCCTCCATCTTCATCTCGATGTCGCGCGTGAGCGCGGTCTCGCTGATCTCGCCGAGCACGGGCACGGCCAGCAGATGGTCCTGGCCCAGGCGGCCGTCCCACTCGGGGTACTGCGCGCGGAGCTGGCGCAGCACCTCCAGCCGCGCATCGAGCTCGATGCGGTGGCGCTGGCCGTAGTCGAAGGCGATGGTCTCGACATGCTGGTAGCGCGACAGCGCATGGGCGAGGCAGGTGGTGGAGTCCTGGCCACCGGAGAAAAGAACGAGAGCTTGGCTTGGCATGCTCAGCATTCTCCCAGCGCGAAGACCGGCCGCAGCGCCGCGTACAGCGCACGGAAACGCGCCAGGCGCGGCGCATGGCGTTCGGCCGCGTGCGCAGCGGGCTCGAACAGCGCCTGCTGCGGCGGCTGCGTGCAGACCGCCTGCTCGCTGGCGCCGTCGGCCAGCCAGGCCAGCCGCGCCGCGCCCAGCGCACCGCCCGCCGCGCCGCCTGCGCCCAGCGACAGCGGCGTCTGCAGGATGTCGGCCAGCAGCTGCGACCACCAGGCGCTGCGCGCGCCGCCGCCGACCAGGGCCAGCGC
>DATKFT010001119.1:0-2205 GCA_035544335.1 Pseudorhodoferax sp. | reverse complement strand
GTCACCGAATGCTTCTGGAAGTCGCGCAGGCTGCCGTCCATGAGGCAGGTGTAGCCGAACACATGCTCCATCGCCTGTGCACGCGCGATGGCGCGGCCGGGCCGGCCGATCACGACCGCGATCTCGCCCTCGAAGTCGTACTGCTCGGAGGCGCGCGGCCGCAGCAGCGGCGCGCCATGGCCTTGCAGCGTGTCCCAGGCGCGCAGGAACAAACTGGGCTGGCTGGCCTGTGCGCGGCCGACCTCGTCCGCGTGCGCGCGGTAGTTGAGCCCCACGCACAGGATCTTGGACGCGAGGTCGATCGGCGGCAGGCACTGCAGCGCGGCGAGCGGCAGCGTCTGCAGCACAGGCAGTGCCGCCAGTTCGGCCGGCGCGAGCGCCGGCAGGCGAAAGGGCTGCCACGGGTCCGCCGCGTCGTGCCAGGCCCCCACCCGCTGCACGGTCTCGCCCTGCACCACGCCGTCCATGGCACGCCCGTCCTGCATGAACCGTCCGATCTTCATGTCTCCCCCTCGTTCACCCGGGGTCCGTCCCCGGTCCGTCGGGCGCCGACCTTACGCCAGCCGGCCGCGCGCGTGCGCGGCGCGGCGCACATCGCATAGCGCCATACCAAACGCCTATATCCGCTGCGCACGCTGCGTTCCTAGAATTTTTTGCACGAGGCGGCCGAGCCGGCTGCCCACACCAGGAGACAAGCATGGCCAGGTCCCAGAGTCCCTTGTGCCGCCCGCGGCCGCTGCGGCGGCGCCGCCTGCTCGGCGCGGGCGTGGCGCTGCTGGCGGGCGGCGTGGCCGCGCAGACGGCGCTGCCGGCGCCGCCGCAGCCCGCGTCTGCACGGCCGGTCCGCTTCCTCGTGCCCGCGCCGCCGGGCGGCCCGGCCGACCTGTTCGCCCGGCTGTTCGCCACGCACTGCGCGCAGGCCTTCGGCACGCCCTTCGTCGTGGAGAACCGGCCCGGCGCGGCGGGCGCGATCGCCAACCTCGCGCTGGCGCGCAGCGCGCCGGATGGCACGAACTTTCTGATCGGCTCCAACAGCACCTTCGTGCTGACGCCGCTGCTGCACAGGAACGCGGGCTACGACCCGCTGCGCGACTTCGCGAGCGTGGGCACGCTCACGAGCTACCCCTCGCTGCTGCTGGGCCGGCCGGCGGCGCCATTCAAGGACATCGCCGGCCTGCTGCAGCAGGCCAAGGCCCGCCCCGGAGAGCTCAACTACGCGAGCTTCGGCGTCGGCAGCCTGGGCCACATGGCCAATGCCTACCTGTGCCACGCGGCCGGCATCCGCGTCACGCACGTGAACTACCCGGGCACGGCGGCCGTGCTGCAGGCCCTGGCCAAGGGCGAGGCCGACTACGGCTTCGACAGCTACGGCAATGCGCGCGCGCTGATCGAGGCCGGCAAGCTCGTGCCGCTGGCCTTCTCGGGCGCACAGCGCGACCGGCGCCAGCCGCAGATCCCCACCTTGGCCGAATCGGGCTTCCCGCAGTTCGACATCCGCATCTGGCTGGGTTTCGTCGCGCCGGCCGGCACGCCGGCCGAGGCCATCGCCAGGCTCAACGCGGCCATGGCCGCGTTCACCGCGCTGCCCGAGACGCAGCAGCGCCTGGACCACATGGCCAGCGACGCCGACCTCACCTCGCCGGCCGCCATGCAGCAACGGCTGGTGCACGAGCGCAGCTTCTGGGCCGGCGTCGTGCGGGACAGCAAGGTGGTGGTGCAATGAACGCACAAGACCTCCGACAAGACCCCAAGCCGCCGCTCAAGCTGGCGCATCTGGTGTTCAAGACGCGCGACAAGCGGCGCATGCTGGACTGGTACCGCACCGTGCTCGCGGGGCACATCGTGTTCGAGAACGACTTCATCGGCTTCATGACCTACGACGACGAGCACCACCGCGTCGCCGTGATCCAGGACCCGGCGCTGGAGCCGCCCGCACCGCGCGCCGCAGGCCTGCACCATGCGGCCTTCACCTACGCCGACCTGCCCACGCTGCTGGCCACCTGGCGCCGGTTGCGCGACGCGGGCATCGCCCATGCGCATGCCATCAACCATGGCCCCACGACCTCGATCTACTACGCCGACCCGGACGGCAACCGCATCGAGCTGCAGATCGACAACTTCGCGAGCATGGCCGAGGCCATGGACTGGATCGCGTCCGACGCGTTCGCCGAGCACCCCATCGGCGTGGACTTCGAACCCGAGACG
>DATKFT010001118.1:0-9733 GCA_035544335.1 Pseudorhodoferax sp. | reverse complement strand
GCGCATGTACCGCTTCGAAGGCTCGGCCGGTGTGCGCTATGGCCAGGGTGGACCGCGCGACGCGGGCGCCTGGACGGTGCAGGTTTCGGCCCTGCTGCGCGGTCCGATGTGGTACGACACCGAAGAGAACCTGCTGGTGCCGCAGGGTGAGCCCAGCAGCACCTACATCCACCGCAAGGGCGCCTTCACGGTCTGGAACCTGCGCGCGGACTACAGCGTGTCGCCCGGCGTCAAGCTGTTCGCGGGCGTGAACAACCTGTTCGACCTGAACCGCCACCCGATCTTCATCGCGCTGGACCGCTCGCCGTGCACGGCGAACGCCGCGTTCCAGAACGGTGGCTGCGGCACGTCGATGCCGGGGCGCGAGTTCCTGGTCGGGCTGCACCTCGACTTTTGAGATGAATGGAGCCCGGATGCCCAACGGCGGCCGAGCGTAGCGATGGCCCGGATCGGAATGTCCCCTGTGCCCCTGCCGAGGAGCGCAGTGCCATGGGCTGCGCAAGGGCACCTTGCGCTTCAACGTCTGACCCATCGTGCCTGTCTGAGCGGAATGAGCGCAGCGAATGCAGCGAGTTGCACGATGCAGCCCATGGCGCGAGCACCGCAGCTTGCCTGGAGCGCAGCGGAAGGACAGGGGCACCGGGGTCGCCTTCTTTTGCTTCCTTTTCTTGGCGAAGCAAGAAAAGGGAGTCGGGGTGTGGGGATGAAGTCCCCACCTCTGGACGTCGATCAAGAGGAGTTGTCGATAGGACCCACTGCGTGGGCGCATGCGCCTGGGACCGGGATCGGGCACGGGGCGATGGACCGCTGAAATGCCACCACGCCTGATCGCACGCCGCACCTTGCTGCGCAGGGGCGCGGCCGTAGGGCTCGCACTGTCCGGCCTGCCGGCACTCGCCACCCCCACCATCCTGCACGACGCCCTCGGCCGCCGCGTCGTGCTGCCCGCGCCGCCGCAGCGCATCGTGACCATCTTCTCGTCCAACACCGAGCTCGTGGTGTCGCTGGGCATGCTGGACCGCATCGTGGGCGTGGAGGACTTCACGCGCTTTCCGCCCGAGGTGCAGCGCATCGCCAAGGTGGGCGGCCGGCTCGGCTTCTCGGCCGATGCGGTGGTGGCGCAGCGGCCCGACCTCGTGATCGTGACGCCTGCGCGCCAGGCCGCGCACCAGCTGGTCGCGCCCATGGAGCGCATCGGCGTGCCCATCCTCGTGCTGCTGAGCCGCTCGCTGGCCGAGGTGGTCGGCAATGTGCGCCTCGTGGCGCAGGCCGGCGGCGTGGCCGAGCGCGGCGAGGCGCTGGCCGCCAGCCTGCAGGCCAGGCTCGCGCAGGTCGATGCGCGGGTGGCCTGCCGCACGCCGCCGACCATGCTGATGCTGACCGGCCGCCTGGGCAACGGCATGCTGCTGGTCGCGCGGTCCAACACCTACACGGGCGAGGCCATGCTGCGCGCGGGCGGCCGCTTCGCGCTGGCGGGGGCCGGCGCGGTGCCCCAGGTCTCGCCCGAGGCCGTGCTGGCGGCCGACCCCGACGTGCTGCTGTTCGCGGGCACCAAGGACGCGCTGCGCGACCTCGTGGGCCAGCCCGGCTGGCGCGACATGCGCGCCGTGCGGGCAGGGCGCGCGGTCACGGTCTCGCGTTCCGAATTCCTGATCCCCGGCCCGCGCACGGTCGACGGCGTGGAGAAGCTGGCCCAATGGCTGCATCCCGCGTGATCCCCTGGCGCGCCTCGCGCGCATGGGCCGCCGCCTGGGCCCTGCTGGCGCTCGGCCTGCTGCTGGGCGCCTGCGCGGGCCACCAGTGGGCCAGCCCCGCCGACGTCTGGCACGCCGTGCGCGGCGACGACGCGCTGCGCAGCCGCCTGCTGCTGGAGTGGCGGCTGCCGCGCGTGCTGGCCTCGGCTCTGGTCGGTGCACTGCTGGGCCTGTCGGGCACGGTGTTCCAGGGCGTGTTCCGCAACCCGCTGGCCGAGCCCTACCTGCTCGGCGCGTCGGGCGGCGCGGCGCTGGGCGCGACCATCGCGCTGCTCGTGCCGCTGGGCATGCCGCAGGCGCTGACCCTGTCCTCGCTGGCCTTCTTCGGCGCCTGGGGCGCGACCATGCTGGTGTTGGGGGTCGCGCGCGTGGCCGGCGCGCTGGACGCCGCCGGCCTGTTGCTGGCCGGCGTGGCGCTGGCGGCCGTGCTCGGGGCCGTGCGCTCCTTCCTGATGCTGGCGCTGTCGGACGAGACCGTCAGCCTGCAGGTCGTCATGAGCTGGGTGCTGGGCGGCATCCAGACGCCGAGCTGGCCCGGCCTGGCCTTGCTCGCGCTGATCACGCTGGCCTGCGTGGTGGCCACGCGCGCCATCGCGCGCGGGCTGGACCTGCTGGGCCTGGGCAACCAGGCCGCCCAGGGCTTCGGGCTGGACGTGGCGCGTTTCGTGCCGCGCGCCGTGCTCGTGGGCTCGCTCGTGGTGGCCGCTGCCGTGGCCTACGGCGGCCTCGTGGCCTTCGTGGGCCTGGCCGCGCCGCACATCGCGCGCTGGATGGTGGGGCCACTGCACAGAAGGCTCTTGCCGGCCTCGGCCCTGGTCGGCGCCATCGTCGTGACGGTGGCCGATGCCATCGCCCGCGCGGCGCTGCCACCGGCCGAGGTCCCGCTGGGTCTCATCACGGCCGTGGCCGGCGGGCCGTTCTTCATCGTGCTGCTGGCGCGGCGGCTGCGGTCGGCATGAATACACGCATCGACACCCCACCGCGCCTGCAGGCGCAAGGGCTCACGCTGCGCCGGCGTGGCCGGGCCGTGGTCGACGCGGTCGACCTGGCGCTGCCCGCGCGCGGCGCCGTGGCCCTGGTCGGGCCCAACGGCGCGGGCAAGTCCACGCTGCTGTCGCTGCTGGCCGGGCTGCTGGCGCCGCACGCGGGTTGCGTGCGGCTGGATGGCGCGGACCTCGCCGGCCTGCCCGTGGCCCGGCGCGCGCAGGCCATGGGCTACATGCCGCAGCACTTCGAGCCGCACTGGGACCTGCGCGTGGACGAGCTCGTCGCGATGCGGCTCGAAGGCCAGCAGCTGGCGCTGGACGCTGCCGCCGTGCTGCAGCAGGCCGGCCTGGCCGCTTTCGCTGCGCGGCACTGGTCCAGCCTCTCGGGCGGCGAGCAGGCGCGCGCGCTGCTGGCCACCGTGCTGGCCACCGACCCGCCCGTGCTGCTGGCCGACGAGCCCGGCGCGGCACTGGACGTGCGCCACCGCCTGGCCCTCGTCGAGTCGCTGGCCGCGCGCGGGCGCGAGCGGCTGGTCGTGGTCGCCATGCACGACCTGGACCTCGCGTTCCAGCATTTCGAGCGCGTGCTCGTGCTGGACCAGGGCCGCGTGGCGCTGGACGGTGGCGCCGCGCTGCTGCAATCGCCAGCGCTCGACGCCGTGTTCGGCGTGCACTTCGAGCGCGTGCCCGTGCCGCCGCATACCTTGCTGCGCGCGCACCGGCTGCAGGAGGTGCACCGTGCGGATTGACCTGGCGGGCTGGACGCGCGAGGCCACGCGCGGCGACCACGGGGCCTTCACCCAGCTGTTCGAGCGCGCCGAACGGCTGGGCTTCGACGGCGTGTGGTTCAACGAATTCCGTGTGCCGGAACAGCCTTGGCCCTACCCCTCGACCTTGCTGCTGGCCGCCGCGCTGTTCGCGCGCACCGAGCGGCTGCGCGTGGGCACCTCGGTGCTCGTGCTGCCCGTGCACCACCCGCTGATGCTGGCCGAGGAGATCGCGCAGCTGGACTTCCAGAGCGCGGGCCGGCTCGACCTGGGCATCGGCCGCGGCACCGAACCGGCCGCGCTGCAGGCGCTGCAGATCGCGCCCGAAGCCACGCGGGCGCGCTTCGAGCAGTCCTGCCGATTGCTGCGCCGGGCCTTGCGCGGCGAGGCGCTGCCGGCCGAGCAGGGCGCCTGGACTATCCCGGCGCGCGCGGCCATGGCGCCTTGCGTGCAGCGACCCCACCCGCCGCTGTACGTGGCGGGCGCCACGGCCGAGACGCTGGGCTTTGCGCTGGAAGAAGACCTGCCGCTGCTGCTGAGCCTGGAGCCGCCCGAAGGGGCGCAGCTGGCCCAGCTGCAAGCGGAGGCCGCCGCGCAGGGCCGCGATGCCACGGCGCTGCAGGCGCGTTCCTCGCTGGCCCGCTACGTCTGCGTCGGTCCCGACGACGCTGCGGTTGCGCAGCAGCTCGCCACGCTGTGGCCGCAGCTGTACCAGCGCCGCGTCTACTTCGCGGGCAGGCGCGGCGTGCCGCCCGAGCAGGTGCCGCCCATCGATGCCGAACGCGTGCTGCGCGAGCAGTTCATCCATGGCACGCCCGGGCAATGCCACGCGCAGATCGCGGCGCTGCGCGAGCGCACGGGCATCCGCCACCTGCGCTGTGTGTTCAACGCCAACGGCCTGTGGGGCAATGCCCAGGCCCTGGACGCCATGGCCTTGTTCGCGCGCGAGGTACTGCCCGCGCTGCGCGCCCTCTGACATTCCTCATCTGGAGAATCCACCCATGCAAAAGATCCCCGCCAAGATTCCTGTCTCCATCGTCACGGGCTTCCTGGGCAGCGGCAAGACCACGCTGCTGCGCCACATCCTGGACAACGCCCAGGGCCGGCGCATCGCCGTGATCGTCAACGAGTTCGGCGAGCTCGGCATCGACGGCGAGATCCTCAAGGGCTGCGGCATCGGCTGCGACGAGGACGGCCAGGAGCAGGAGGGCGCGCTCTACGAGCTGGCCAACGGCTGCATGTGCTGCACTGTGCAGGAGGAGTTCTTTCCCGTCATGCAGCAGCTGGCCGCGCGCCGCGACCGCATCGACGCCGTGCTGATCGAGACCAGCGGCCTGGCCCTGCCCAAGCCGCTCGTGCAGGCCTTCCAATGGCCGGAGATCGCCAACGTGTTCACGGTGGACGCCGTGGTCACCGTGGTCGACACACCGGCCGCCGACGCGGGCCAGTTCGCGGCCAACCCCGTGGCCGTGGACGCGCAGCGCCGCGCCGACCCCAACCTGGACCACGAGTCGCCGCTGCACGAGCTGTTCGAAGACCAGCTCTCGGCCGCCGACCTCGTGGTGCTCAACAAGACCGACCTCGTGGACGCCGCCGCCGTGGCACGCGTGACGGCCCTGGTGCGCGAGGAGCTGCCGCCTTCGGTGAAGGTCGTGCAGTCCGCGCAGGGCAAGCTGCCGCTGGACGTGCTGCTGGGCCTGGCCAAGGCCTCCGAGACCACGATCGATGCGCGCGAGAGCCACCACGACCACGAGGAGGACCACGACCACGACGAGTTCGACGCCCATGTGCTCGAACTGCCGGCCGTGGACCGCGAGCGCCTGCTGGCCGCGCTGGCACGTCTCGTGGAGCAGCAGACCATCCTGCGCGTGAAGGGTTTCGCCGAGATCCCGGGCAAGCCCATGCGCTGGTTGCTGCAGGGCGTGGGCAGGAGGTTCGACCACCATTTCGACCGCGCCTGGCGCGACGGCGAGCGCCGCGGCACGCGCCTGGTGTTCATCGGCCAGGACCTGGACGAGGCAGCACTGCGAACGGGCCTGGTGGGCGTAGAGGCCTGATGAAGCGACGCCCCCCCGGAACTCGCCGCGCCCAGCGCCGGCCGTGCGCGGCCGAGCGCAGCGATGGCCCGAGTAGGGCTTCCCCCTGTGCCCCTGCCGAGGAGCGCAGTGCCATGGGCTGCGCGGGGAACCTCGCGCTTCAACATCTGACTCATTGCGCTTGTTCGAGCGAAGTGAACGCAGTGAACGAAGCGAGTTGCGCAATGCAGCCCATGGCGCGAGCACCGCAGGTTGCCCGGAGCGCCAGCGCAGGGACAGGGGCACCGGGGTCGCCTTCTTTTGCTTACTTTTCTTGGCGAAGCAAGAAAAGTAAGTCCGGGTGTGGGGTGGATAGCCCCACCTCCTCACTTCGATCCACCGTAGTGTTTCCTGCTGGCACCAGAGGCCGTGAGATGCGCCCGGCAGCGCAGTCACTTTCTCTTGTTTCGCCAAGAGAAAGTAACCAAAGAGAAGGCGACCCCGGTCCCCACGTCCCTCCGCTAACGCTCCGGGCAACCTGCGGTGCTCGCGGCCTGGGCGCATTGCACAACTCGCACCACTCACTGCGTTCGTTCAGCTCGAACAAGTGCAATGAGTCAGATATTGAAGCGCGAGGTTCCCCGCGCCGCCCAGGCCACTGCGCTCCTCGGCGTGGGCACAGGGGCCCCGGGCGCGGGGGCACATCCGGGCCATCGCTGCGCTCGGCCACGGGATTGTTCTGACATGCACCTCCTCTCCACCCGCCCCGGCGGCTTCGTCGAAGACGAGAGCGTCGTCACACGCCTGGACCAGCAACCCGCCGACATCGTCGTGCTGAGCTCGGCGGACACCACGCTGGCCCTGCTGTCGGCCGCCGCGCAGCAGCTCGAAGGCTTCCCCAGCCTGCGCCTGGCCAACCTCATGCACCTGCGCCAGCCGGCCTCGCTGGACCTGTACGTGGACCAGGTGCTGCAGCATGCGCGCGTGGTCGTGGTGGACCACCTGGGCTCCGAATCGGCCTGGCCCTACGGCGTGCAGCAGATCGCCGCGCTGGCGCGCGCCAAGAACCAGCGCCTGGCCATGTTCTCGGGCGACCTGCAGGAAGACCCGCACCTGCTCGCGCGCGGCACGCTGCCGCAGGCCGACTGCAGAATGCTCTGGCAGTACCTGCGTGCGGGCGGGCCGGCCAACGCGCGCGCCTTCCTGCAGGCCGTGGCGCATGTGGGCCTTCAGCAGGGCGAGGCGCCACCGCCACCGCGCGCGCTGCCGCAGGCCGCGCTGTACGTGCCGCCTGCGCTGTGCGCCGCGCCCCATGCCATGCCAGGCATCGACGACCTGCGTGCGGCGTGGCTACCCGGCGCGCCCGTGGTGGCGCTGGTGTTCTACCGCTCGCACCTCTTGGCCGGCAACACGGCCGCCTTCGACGCGCTGGCCATGGCGCTGCACGCGCGTGGCCTGAACCCGCTGCCGCTGGCGCTGGACTCGCTCAAGGACGCGCTGTGCCTGTCCACGCTGCGCACGCTGTGCGACACGCATGCCGTGCAGCTCGTGCTCAACACCACGGCCTTCTCGGCGTTGGAGCCGGGCCAGGCCCTGGCGGGCGACGCACCCGTGCTGCAGGTCATCACGAGCGGCGGCAACCGTGAGGACTGGCTGGCCGACGCCCAGGGCCTGCGACCGCGCGACATCGCGATGCAGGTGGTGCTGCCCGAGATGGACGGCCGCATCGTCACGCGCGCCATCAGCTTCAAGGGCCTCGCGCACCGCTGCCCGGTCACGCAGACCGACGTGGTGGCCTACCAGGCCGAGCCCGAGCGCGTGGACTTCGTGGCCGAGCTCGCGCAGCGCTGGTGCCGGCTGCGCAGCCTGCCCGCGCAGCACAAGCGACTCGCGCTCGTGCTGGCCAACTACCCGGGCAGCGAGGGCCGCATCGGCAGCGGCGTGGGGCTGGACACGCCGGCCTCGGTGCTGGCCATCCTGCAGACGCTGGCAGACGAGGGCTACGCGCTCGGCGATGCGCCGCTGCCGGCCGACGGCGACGCGCTGATGCGCCAGCTGCAACAGGGCATCGCCAACGACCCCGCGCAATGGCCGCTGCGCCCCGCCTGGCAAAGCTACGCGCTGGCCGACTACCGCAAGCGCCTGGATGCGCTGCCCGATGGCATGGCGGCCGCCATCGATGCGCGCTGGGGCCCGCCCGAGGCCGACCCGGCATTGCGCCAGGGCCGTTTCATGGTCGCCGGGCTGCGCCTGGGCCAGGTCTTCGTGGGCATCCAGCCGGCGCGTGCACTCGGCACCTCGGGCGCGCAGGACTACGCGCGCTACCACGATGCCGAGCTCGTGCCGCCGCACCACTACCTGGCCTTCTACTTCTGGCTGCGCGATGTGTTCGCCATCGACGCCATCGTGCACGTGGGCAAGCACGGCAACCTCGAATGGCTGCCCGGCAAGAGCCTGGCGCTGTCCAATGCCTGCTGGCCCGACGCGATCCTGGGCCCGCTGCCGCACCTGTACCCCTTCATCGTCAACGACCCGGGCGAGGGCGCGCAGGCCAAGCGCCGCAGCCAGGCCGTGATCGTGGACCATTTGATGCCGCCGCTCACACGCGCCGAGAACCACGGTCCGCTGCAGGACCTCGAGCGCCTGGTCGACGAGTACTACGACGCGCTGCTGGTCGACGCGCGCCGCGCTGCGCTGCTGCGCCGCCAGATCGTGGACGCCGTGCGCCGCCAGCACCTGGCCGGCGAACTCGCGTTGCCGGCCGGCACCGAGGACGACGAGGACGCGCTGCTCGCGCGCATCGACGCCTACCTCTGCGAGCTCAAGGAGACGCAGATCCGCGACGGCCTGCACGTGTTCGGCCGCTCGCCCGAAGGCCGCCAGCGCCGCGACACGCTGCTCGCGCTGGCGCGCTTTCCGTTCGGCAGCGGGCAGGGCGCCGACGCGGGCCTGCTGGCCGCGCTGGCGGCCGACCTGCTGCCGGGCACCGGTTTCGATCCGCTGCGCCTGGAGCCGGCACGCGCCTGGACCGGCCCACGCCCTGACGTGCTGCAGGCCCAGAGCGCCGAGCCTTGGCGCCACGAGGGCGATACGCGTGAGCGCCTGGAGCTGCTGGCCCAGCGGCTGTTGGACGGTGAACAGCTGGCGGTGGGGTGGCAGCACACCCAGGCCGTGCTGCAGCGCGTGCACGAACAGCTGGCCCCGGCCCTGGACGCCTGCGGCCCCGAGGAGCTGCGCCAGCTTGCGCGCGGCCTGCGCGGCCTGTTCGTGCCGGCCGGGCCCAGCGGCTCGCCCTCGCGCGGGCGGCCCGATGTGCTGCCCACGGGCCGCAACTTCTACACGCTGGACACGCGCGCGATTCCGACCCAGGCTGCCTGGGAGCTGGGCCAGCAGGCTGCGCGCCAGCTCATCGAGCGCTACCTGCAGGAACACGGCGAGTACCCGCGCACGCTGGGCCTGTCGGTCTGGGGCACGGCCACGATGCGCACGGGCGGCGACGACATCGCGCAGGCCTTTGCGCTGATCGGCGTGCGACCGCGCTGGGCCCCCGGCAGCCAGCGCGTGCAGGACTTCGAGGTGGTGCCGCGCGCGGGCCTGCACCGTCCGCGCGTGGACGTCACGCTGCGCATCTCGGGCTTCTTCCGCGACGCGTTCCCGCTCAGCGTGCAGATGTTCGACGCGGCCGTGCAGGCCGTCGCAGCCCTGGAGGAGGATGCCGAGGACAACCCGATCCGCGCGCGCATCCTGGCCGAGGCGCAGGCGCTGCAGGACGCTGGCGCCACGGCCGAAGCGGCGCGCCGGCAGGCCGGCTGGCGCGTGTTCGGTGCGCCGCCCGGCCACTACGGCACAGGCCTGGACCCGCTGCTGCACAGCGGCCGTTTTGGAGATTGGCAGGACAGCGGCGACCTCGCCCGCGCCTGGATAGTCTGGAGCGCCCACGCCTACGGCCAGGACAGCGAGGGCGAACCCGCGGGCGACGCGTTGCGCCGGCGCCTGGGCGAACTCGACATCGTGGCCCAGAACCAGGACAGCCGCGAGCACGACATCCTGGACTCGGGCGACTACCTGCAGTTCCAGGGCGGCATGGCCGCGGCCGTGCGCGCCGTCTCCGGGCGCACGCCGGCCCTGTACCACGGCGACCACGCCAACCCGCAGCAGCCGCGCGTGCGCACGCTGCACCAGGAGATCGGCCGCGTGGTGCGCGCGCGCGT
>DATKFT010001117.1:0-2128 GCA_035544335.1 Pseudorhodoferax sp. | reverse complement strand
GACCGCGCGCAGGGCCTGCACCTGCGCGGCGCCCAGCGTGGCCGGGTGCAGCCCCAGCTGCGCCGAGAACTGCACGATGTCCTTCTCGCGCGCGCTGGTGCCGGCCGTGGCCGGGTCCTCGAACAGCTGCACGATCACGTCGTTGCGCTTGGCCAGCTGCTCGAAGCGCTGCGCATGCACCGAGGTGCAGTACACGCAGCCGTTGAGCCGCGACTCCACCGTGGCGCCCAGCTCGCGCTCGGCCCGCGACATGCCGCCCGGCGCGAACATGATGGCGTTGAACGCGATCGAGCGCTCCAGCAGCATGCGCGGCTGGTGCGCGAGCAGCCGGAAGTAGGCCTGGTTCTTGGCGTTCGGGCTCATGGCCTCGAGCGCGGCCATCTGCTCGGGCGTGGCATCTTCCAGGCGCATGGGCTCCACCCAGGCGGCCCAGTCCAGCGCCTCGTTGGTGAAGCCGCGGATGCGGATCGGGCTGGGCACCGTGCTGCCGCCGCCCACCTCGGCCGGCGCGGCCGCGGCCGGGCTGCCCGCACCGGCGCTGGCCAGGGCCTGCAGGCCGGCCACGAGGCGGATCTGGTAGGACAGGAAGGCGATCAGCTGCCCCACGGCCACGACGGCGGGCGGCTCCAGCCCGGCCGCGGCCAGCGCCTGCACGGCGGCCTGGTCGCCCTCGATCGGGCGCACGGTCAGCTTGGCCGTGAAGCCCAGCAGCGTGGCCACGCGCGCATCGGCCAGCGCACCGGGGTCGCCCGTGCCGTCGGCGGCGGCCAGCAGGGCCGCGTCCACACCCTGGCCCTGCAGGCGCGCACGGTAGTGGTCGGCCAGCGTCTGCGCACCGGCGAGCCGGCAGGCGTGCAGCGCCACGAGCAGGCGTTCGGCCACGGAGACGCCCTGCACCTCGGCCGCGAACATGCCCGCGTAGCTGCCCTGCGTGGCGTCCACGATCTTGCTGCGCTCGCGGCGCAGCGCGTACAGGGCATCGCCGGCGGCCAGCGGCACGGCCTGGTCGATCACGTCGGGCATCGCGGTCTCGGTCACCGTCTCGGGAATGGTCTCGGAAGTTGTCATGGGAATGGCGTGGTCTGGTCGTCGTTGCAAAAAGGCAGGCGGGCCCGCGTTCAGGCCCGGTTTCAGGCCCGGGGGTCCGGCGGTGGCGCAGCCACCCATTCGTCGCCCAGCAGCTCGGGGTCGTCGTAGGCCTGCAGCCGGGCGAAGTGCTGTTCGAAATCCTCGCGGTAGAAATGGCTCGCGATGCCGGCGGCCAGGCGCCGGGCACCGTCGCTGATGTTCGGGATGTCGCCGGCCAGCGCGCCATGCGAGAGCGTGGCCGGAAAGCAGAAGCAGTGCACATGCGACAGCCCCGGGCAGGCGCCCGGCGCGTTCTCCTGGAACTCGAAGGCCGGCCCCAGCACCGGCGAGGCCGCCAGTTCGGCGTCCTGCCCCTCGGCCAGACCGGGCGCGTGTTCGGACCACGCGAGGATGTGCGGTGCGATCCGCGCGAACTCGGGCCGGCTGTCCCAATCGATCCGGAAACCGGTCGACACGATCAGGAAATCGAGGTCGAAATGCCCCTTGGGCGTTTGCACGCGCAGGCCGTCGCCGCGCACTGCGACGCCCTGCACCGGGCAGCCCATGTGGAAACGCGCATTCGGATGGCGCGACACGCGCAGCGTGCTGCCGCGCGGCGGTGGCACGTCGGCGCCCAGGTACTGGCGCAGCCGCCACTTGTCGGCGTCGGGCAGCTCGTAGTGGCCGTGGGTCAGGCCCGGGTTAATGGCGCCCTTGCTCTTGTTCACGCGCGGCAGGTCGGCACGCCGGACCAGCAGGTCCACGCTCAGTGCGCCCGCCTCCAGCGCGGTGGCCGCGCTGTCCATGGCCGAGGAGCCCCCGCCCACGACGCCCACGCGCTTGCCGCGCAGCAGCGCATAGTCGTTGCCGTCGGACGAATGGGCCCACAGCGCGCGCGGCAGGCCCTGCAGAAAGCCCGGCAGCGCCGGGCCGCCGAGGCCGTCGCGGCCCGTGGCGAGGACCACGCGCCGCGCGAGCAGCTGGCCTGCGCCGGCCGCCGAATGCAGGGCCAGCCGCACAAGGCCATCGGCACGCGGCGCGACCTCGGTCACGGCCGTGC
>DATKFT010001116.1:0-2723 GCA_035544335.1 Pseudorhodoferax sp. | reverse complement strand
GGGCCAGGCGCCGTCGCCGTTCTGGTTCGTCAGGATCTGGTAGAAGCTCTTGTCCCACTGGGCGCCAGCGGCAGCGGCCTTGAAGGCGGTGTCGTCGGGTTGCGGGAACTTGCCCGAGGCGTTCTGCAGCAGCGCGTAGGTCATCTTGTTCTGCTTGACGTAGGCGTACTCGACATAGCCGATCGAATTGGGCAGACGGCCCACGAAGGCGGCCACGCCTTCGTTGCCCTTGCCGCCCGCGCCGGTGGGCCAGTTCACGGCCGTGCCTTCACCGACCTTGTCCTTCCACTCGGCGTTGACCTTGGACAGGTAGTTCGTGAACAGGAAGCTGGTGCCCGAACCGTCGGCGCGGCGCACCGGCGCGATGGCCGCGTCGGGCAGCTTCACGCCGGCGTTCAGGGCCACGATGGCGGGGTCGTTCCACTTGGTGATCTTGCCCAGGTAGATGTCGCCCAGCACCTGGCCGTTCAGCTTGAGTTCACCGGGCTTGATGCCCTGGATGTTGACCACGGGGATCACGCCACCGATCACGGTCGGGAACTGCAGCAGGCCCTTGGCTTCCAGGTCGGCATCCTTCAGGGGGGCGTCGGAGGCGCCGAAGTCCACGGTCTTGGCTTCGATCTGCTTGAGGCCGGCACCGGAACCGACGGACTGGTAGTTGACCTTGGTGCCCGTGGCCTTGTGGTAGTCGGCGGCCCACTTGGCGTACAGCGGGGCCGGGAAGCTTGCGCCGGCGCCGGTCACGTCCTGCGCGGCGGCCAGGCCGGAGAAGCCGGCAACAGCCAGACCCAGCAGGCCGATGGTGGAGTAACGGATCGTCGATTGCATGAAAACCTCTTTGAAGTGCTTGCTACGGTTGGGACCAGGCGGTGGAGACCACCTTCGATGGCCGCAAATTTAAGAAGCTTGTGTGACAGCAACATGACACAGGACGGGCTGTCAATTTTTGCGGCGCTGCCCCACGCTGCAGTGCAGCAACGGTGCTAGCATCGCGCCCCAGCCATGCAGAACGGAACCCTCCTCGCCGCCCTGGACCTGGGCTCCAACAGCTTTCGGCTTGAAATCGGCCGGCTGGACCACGGGCAGATCCGCCGCACCGAGTACCTCAAGGAGGTCGTGCGCCAGGGCAACGGGCTGGACGAGGGGCGCAACCTCAGCGCCGAGGCCATGCAGCGCGGGCTGGACTGCCTGGCCCGCTTCGCCGAGCGGCTGGCCGGCTTCCAGAAGAACCAGGTGCGCGCCGTCGCCACGCAGACGCTGCGCGAGGCCCGCAACCGCGATGAGTTCCTGCTGCGCGGCCACGAGATCCTAGGCTTTCCGATCGACGTGATCTCCGGCCGCGAGGAAGCCCGGCTGATCTACCAAGGCGTCTCGCGCCTGCTGCCGCAGTCCGAAGAGCAGCGGCTCGTGGTCGACATCGGCGGGCGCTCCACCGAGATGATCCTGGGCCAGGGCTACGAGGCCCGCACTATGGAATCGTTCCGCGTGGGCAGCGTCGCCTGGTCGATGCGCTACTTCCCGCGCGGCGAATTCACGACCGACGCATTCCGCGTCGCGCAGATCGCGGCCGAGGCCGTGCTCGACGAGGCGCTGAGTGCCTATGGCGCAGGCCAGTGGAACACCGCCTACGGCGCCTCCGGCACGGTCGGCGCGGTGGCCGACATGCTGGCCGCGGCCGGCGGTCCGCCCGGTCTGATCCCGCGCGCCGGCCTGCAATGGCTGCGCGAACGCCTGCTCAAGGCCCGCACGGTCGACAAGCTGCAGATCGACGGCATGAAGGACGACCGCAAGCTCGTGATCGGCGGCGGCCTGTCGGTGCTGATGGCGGTCTTCGACCTGCTGGGCATCGACGAAATGCATGCGGCCGAAGGCGCGCTGCGCCATGGCGTGCTGTACGACCTCGTCGAACGCGACGCCACCGACAGCGACGTGCGCTCGGCCTCGGTGCAGCGGCTGGCGCGCAAGTTCGACACCGACGCCGCCCAGTCCCAGCGCGTGGGCGCCGTCGCGACCGCGTTCTACGGCCAGCTGCAGGCGGGCCTCGCCAGGCCGGCCGAGGAGACCGCGCGCACGCAGCGCAAGCTGGCCTGGGCCGCGCAGTTGCACGAGATCGGCTTTCTGGTCTCGCACAGCAACTACCACCGCCATGGCGCCTACGTGCTCGACAACGCCGATGCACCGGGCTTCGCCATGCCCGAACTGCACCGGCTGAGCCTGCTCGTGCTGGGCCACCGCGGCAAGCTCAAGAAGCTGGAGTCCGAACTGGCCGACCCGGCCTTCGCGCTGCAGCTGCTGGCCCTGCGCCTGGCCGTGATCCTAGCCCATGCCCGGCGCGATCCCGACGTCCAGGGCCTCACGCTGTCGGCCAAGCCGCGCCAGGCCCAGCGCACGCTGAGCTGCCGCGCGGGCTGGGCCGAGGCCTTCCCGCAGTCGGCCTTCCTGCTGCGCGAGGAAGCCGCGGCCTGGAACAAGACGCCCTGGCCGCTGCAACTGCAGGGTTTCTAGCCCCGGCGCACGGGCGTCTGTGCGCGCGTCCGCCCATGGGCGGCACTGGCGGCCGCGCCGTCCCCGCACGAACCGTTGCCATCCTGGCCATCTCCAGGCCTGCCCCCAGCCAAGCCAGCCTGCGCCCGCACTGGTGAGCCGCGGCACGCGTGCGTGCAGCGCCCCGGCGCGCGGTTGGGTGCTTTGCTTATAACCAGGACCACATAGCGCCAGAACAA
>DATKFT010001115.1:0-6358 GCA_035544335.1 Pseudorhodoferax sp. | reverse complement strand
GATGATCGCTGCACCACCCGCCCCGAGGAGATCCATGACCGCTTCCCCCCGCATGCTCGAAGGCCTGCGCGTCGTCGACCTGACGACCGTGATCTTCGGTCCCTACTGCACCCAGATCCTGGCCGACCTCGGCGCCGAAGTGGTCAAGGTCGAGCCGCCCGAAGGCGACCACACGCGCATCATCGGCACGCCCGCGCACACGCCGGGCATGGGCCCCGTGCACCTGCGCCTGAACCGTGGCAAGCGCTCGGTGGACTGGGACCTCAAGAGCGAGGCCGGCCGCGCGGCCATGCACGCGCTGATCGCGACGGCCGACATCTTCATCCACAACGTGCGCAGCGAAGCCATTGCGCGCGCCGGCCTGTCCTACGAGGCCGTGCGCGCCATCCGCCCCGACATCCTGTACGTGCACTGCACGGGCTTCGACCAGCGCGGCCCCTATGCGTCGCTGCAGGCCTACGACGACATCATCCAGGCCGCCACCGGCGTGGCCACGCTGCCACCCCGCGTGGACGGCAACCCGGCGCCGCGCTTCGTGCCCATGACCATGGCCGACAAGGTCTCGGGCCTGCACGCGGCCTACGCCGTGATGGCCGGCGTGGTCCACCGGCTGCGCACGGGCGAGGGCCAGCGCATCGAGGTGCCGATGTTCGAGTCGGTCGCGAGTTTCAACCTGCTGGAGCACCTGTGCGACGCCAGCTTCGTGCCGCCCACGGGTCCGGCGCTGTACCCGCGCCAGATCGACCCCAACCGCCAGCCCATGGCGACCAGCGACGGCTGGATCGCGATCGCGCCCTACATGGACGACCGCTGGCTGCGCTTCTTCGACGCGGCCGGCCATCCCGAGGCGCTGGACCGTCCCGAACTGGCGACCAAGGAGCTGCGGCGCAAGAACATGACGCTGATGTACGCGGCCGCCGCGCGCATCCTGCCCGAGCGCAGCACCGCCGAATGGCTGGCGATCCTCGAACGCGCCAACGTGCCGGCCATGCGCGTGAACGAGATCGCCGACCTGCCCGCCAACCCGCAGCTGCTGGCCAGCGGCCTGCTGCGCCAGCGCCACCACCCGACCGAGGGCGACTACCTGGAGGTCGGTGCGCCCGTGCGCTTTTCGGCCTATGCAGGCCGCGAACTGGCGCACGCCGCAACGGCCGGCCAGCACAGCGACGAGATCGCACGCGAACTGGGCATCGCCCCGCCACCCCGCAAGGACACCTCCGCATGAATGTGACCGAAGCCCTCGCCACCCGCCGTTCGGTGCGCGATTTCCTGCCCCAGCCCGTGCCCGGCGAACTGGTCCGCCGCGTGCTCACGCAGGCGCTGCGCGCGCCCTCGGGCGGCAACCTGCAGCCCTGGCACCTGCACGTGGTGGGCGGCGAGGCGCTGGACGCGCTCAAGGCCAGCATGCGCGAGCGCGTGGCGCAGGCACCGGGCGGCGAACCCACCGAGTACGACATCTACCCCAAGGAGCTCGTGTCGCCCTACCGCGACCGGCGCTTCGCCGTGGGCGAGGCCATGTACGCGCGCCTGGGCATTCCGCGCGAGGACAAGGACGCGCGGCGGCGCTGGTTCGCGCGCAACTTCCAGTTCTTCGACGCGCCGCTGGCGCTGTTCTGCAGCGTGGACCGCCGCATGGGCCCGCCGCAATGGTCCGACCTGGGCATGTTCCTGCAAAGCGTGATGCTGCTGCTGCGCGCCGAGGGCCTGGACAGCTGCGCGCAGGAATGCTGGGCCATCTATCCCGAGACCATCGGCCGCTTCCTGGAACTGCCGGCCGGGCGCATGCTGTTCACGGGCATGGCCATCGGCTACGCCCGGCGCGACGGCCCGCTGGACGCGCTCGTGACCGAGCGCGCGCCACTCGAGGAGGTGGCGCGCTTTTACGGCATCTGAGACATCCGGGACATCCGAGCTCCGCGCCGGCACCGCCGGCCATGACCACGACAACGACAAGGGAGACCCCATGCACACCCGCCGCACGCTGCTGGCCATGGCCGCCGCACTGGCCTGCAGCGCCACGCCGGCCCAGAACGCCTGGCCCGACAAGCCGATCCGCCTGATCGTTCCCTATGCCGCGGGCGGCGCGACGGACGGTTTCGCGCGCATCGTCGCCGAGGGCCTGGGCAAGCGCCTGGGCCAGAGCGTGGTCGTGGACAACCGGCCCGGCGCCAACGGTGGCCTGGGCACCACGGCCGTGCAGCGCGCACCGGCCGACGGCTACACCGTGCTGTTCACGCTGACCTCCATCGTGCAGAACCCGCTGCTCTACGCCAACGTGGGCTACGACCCGTTCAAGGACTTCGCGCCCGTGTCCGAGGCCGGCCGCCTGCCCATCGTGTTCACGGTCGGCCAGCGCCTGGGCGTGGATTCGCTCGCGGGCTTCGTCGAGAAGGCGCGCGCCGCGCCGGGCAAGCTCTCGTACGGCTCGTTCGGCGCGGGCTCCAGCGCCCACCTGTACATGGAGCTGCTGCAGGACGCGGCGGGCATCCAGCTGCTGCACGTTCCCTACAAGGGCGAGGCGCCGGCCATCACCGACCTCTTGGGCGGCAACGTGGACGCGGTCTTCGTCTCCGCGCGCGGCGTCTCGCCGCATGTGGCGGCCGGCAAGGCCAGGTCGATCGCCGTGGTCGGCACGGCCCGCGCGCCGCTGGCCACCGAGGTGCCGACCTTCCGCGAGCAGGGCTACACCGCGATGGACCTGGTCGGCTGGTTCGGCATGTTCGCGCCGGCCGGAACGCCCGCGCCCATCGTGCAGCGCATCTCCGAGGCCGTGGCCGAGGTCGTGCGCGACCCGGCGCAAAAGCCGCGCATCGAGGCGTTGGGCGTGATCCCGGTCGGCAGCACGCCCGAGCAGCTGGCCCAGACCATGCGCGCGGACCAGGCGGTCTGGGGGCGCGTGGTCAAGGACAAGAACATCCGGCTCGAGTGAGGGCGCAAGCTCAGCCCAGCGCCCTGAGATCGGCCAGCGTCTTGTGGATGATGGCCAGCGTGCGCTCGCGCTCCTCGCCCACGAGCGGCAGGCGCGGCGGCTTGACGGTCTCGGCATGGCCCGCGACCACGTGCTCGGCCAGCTTGATGTATTGCACGAGCTTGACATGCGTGTCGAGGTGGAACAGCTCGATCAGCGCCTGGTAGAGCTTGCGTGCGCCCGCGAAGTCGCCCGCATTGGCCAGGTCGAGCAGCCGCACCGACTCGGCCGGCAGCGCGTTGGCCATGCCCGAAACCCAGGCCTGCGCGCCCAGCGCCACGCTTTCCACGATCAGGTCGTCCACGCCGCAGACCACGTTGAGGCGGCTGCCGAAGCGCGCCAGCAGGTCGGTCACGCGCGTGGTGTCATAGCTCTCCTCCTTGATCGCCACGATGGTGGGCTCTTCGAGCATCTCCACGAGCAGCTCGGGCTTGAGGTCCACGCCATAGCCGCGCGGGTTGTTGTAGAGCAGGATCTCCAGCGGGCTGGCCTGCGCCACGCTGCGGTAGAAGGCCACGGTCTCGCGCGCGTCGGACTTGTAGGTCAGGCCCGGGAAGACCATGAGGCCGTCCACGCCGATCTCGGCCGCCTGCCGGGCGAACGCCACGGCGCGCTCGGTGCTGGTCTCGGCCAGGCCCGAGACCACGGGCACGCGGCCGGCCACGGTCTCCTTGCCAATGCGCAGCACGCGCAGCTTCTCCTCGGGCGAGAGCGAGGCGTTCTCGCCCACCATGCCCATCAGCACGACGCCCGCGACGCCGTTGGCGATCAGGCGCTCCAGGCCTTCGCGGATGGCGGCCTCGTCGAGCGAGAAGTCGGGGCGCAGCTTGGTGGTGACGGCGGGGAACACGCCTTTCCATTGGATCTTGGTCATGGTGCTGAAGTCCTGTGGGTCCTGGGGGTGGGTGAAGAAAAAACGGTTCAGGCCTGGGGCGGCGGCGCGAAGACCGTGTTGGCCTCGATCTGCAGCACGTCCTCGGGCCGCGCGAAGGGCACGGGCGCCGGCTCGCCCGCGCTGCGCGGGCGGCCGATCGCGGCGAAGAAGTCCTCCAGCCCGCCGGGCATGAAAAACCAGAGCCACTGCAGCTCGGTGTCGCCGTCGTTGATGAAGGTGTGGGGCACGTTGTGGCCCATGTACAGCGTGGCGCCCGGCGCCATGCGGTGCACCTGGCCGCCGATCTCGGCACGGCCCTGGCCGCGCAGCACGTAGAACACCTCCTCGCTGGTGTCGTGGGCGTGCAGGCGCACACGGCCGCCGGGCGGCAGGGTCTGCGTGCCCATCGAGAAGCGGTGGAAGCTGCGGATGTTCTTGTCCGACAGGATGCACTCGGCATGGCCGTTGGCCGGCACGGGCTGCCAGAAGGTCGGCGCGCTGCCGGCCGGCACGGACCGCGCGTCGCCGCGCGGCTCGTCGAAGGAAAGGCGTGGGGGGATGGACATCGGGGTCTCCTCTGGATCAGGACGAAGAAAGCGCGCCGGCATGGCCCAGCGCGGCCAGGCGCAGCGATTGCACGGATTGCACGGAACGGGCGCAGTGGCCCAGCGGCGCCTGGGCGGGCGGCGCCAGCAGCACGACGCCGTTGGGGTCCGGGAACTCGGTGCTCCACAGGCCCAGGCTGTCGGCCGCGGTCTCGGCCAGCCCGGCCATGAGGGCCGCAGCCTGGCCCACGGCGCAGCGGTAGCGGTGCAGGTGCAGCACGCGGCCCTGCGCGCCCCGCCCTGCGTCGAGGGACAGGGCCGGCCCGCCCTGCGGCAGCAGCACGCTGAGGTGCTGGGCCTGCACGCGCGCGGCGGCCTGCGGCAGGTACTCCGTGCGCCAGCGCGGCACGGCGGCCAGGCGCGTGCGCAGCGCGGCACGCGCGTCGAGCGAGTCGTAGCGCCACAGGTGCAGGAAGCGCACCGTGTCCGACGCTTCGCCCACCTCTTCGCCTGACTCCTCGCCCAGCCAGCTGCCCAGCAGCACGCCGTGCTCGTTGCGCCGCAGCGGCAGGCCCAGCGTCTCGAACAGCACGCGGAAGGCCGGCCAGTCCGCGGCCTTCAGCGTGTACTCGCGCAGCTCGTGGACCATGGCGCCCGGCTCACCAGGCCGTGAAGCCGCCGTCCACCGTGAACATGGCGCCCGTGGCGAACGAGGCCTCGTCCGAGGCCAGCCACAGCATCATGGTCGCGATCTCCACGGGCTGGCCCATGCGGTTGATCGGCGAGCGCGCCTCCAGCCCCTTCTTGAACGCCACGGGGTCGGGCACCTGCTCGAACATGCGGTCGTAGTAGCTCGAGGCGATCACGCCCGGCGCGACGCTGTTCACGCGGATGCCGTCGGCCGCGTGGTCCAGCGCCATGGCCCGCGTGAGCGCGGCCACGCCGCCCTTGGCGGCCACGTAGGCCGCGCGGTCCTTGATGCCGACGACCGAGATCGTCGAGGCCATGTTGATGATGGCCGACTTGCCGCGCCGGCGCAGGTGCGGCACCGCGTACTTGGAGCACAGGAACACGCCCTTGAGGTCCACCGCCATCAGCGCGTCCCAGGCCTCCTCCTCCAGCGTCTCCACCGTGCCCAGGCAGCCGAAGCCCGCGTTGTTGACGAGCACGTCCAGGCCGCCGAAGCGGGCCACGCAGGCCTCGACCATGGCCTGCACCTGGTCCGATTTGGACACGTCGGCCGTGCAGGCCAGCGCGTTGTCGCCCAGACGCGCGGCCACGCGCTCGGCGAGTGCGCCGTCGCGGTCCGCGACCAGCACCTTGGCGCCCTCGCGGACGAACAGTTCGGCCGTGGCCTCGCCGATGCCGGCGCCGGCGCCCGTGATCAGCGCCACCTTGTTGTGCAGTCGCATGCTTTCAACTCCCCTCGCAGGAATGGATGGAAAAAGGGTGGAAATGGGCGTGCAGCGCGGCCTCGATGCTCAGCGCCGCCAGCCAGGAGGTCTTGGGGTTGTCGGGCAGCGGCGCATTGGCCAGCTGCAGCGACAGGCTGCCGAACGCGCCCGTGGCCTGCAGTTCGTGCACGTTGGCCGTGACGCCCGGGTCGGCCACCAGCGTGACGGCCGTGCGTTCGAAGCCGATGCCGGCCAGCGCCACGGCGGCCGTCACGTTGGCGTTCTTGGGAAAGGCGCGTGCGGCCTCGGCCGCATGGCCCTCGAAGACCACCGTGGGTTCGCGCACGGCGGCCAGGTCGCAACGCGCTTCGGCCGGTGTGCCGGCCCAGGCCAGCGGCGGCTTGCGGCCCGTGTAGCGCACGCTGTGCAGGCCCGCCGCACCTGACGCACGCGCGGCGCGCAGTGCATCGAGCCCGCCGATCGCGCCCGACGCCACCAGGGGCCGGCCGCCGCCTGCGCGCGCGGCCTCCTCTATCTCCGCGCGCAAGGCGGCGTCGCCGAGCGCGCCGACCGAGAC
>DATKFT010001114.1:0-3821 GCA_035544335.1 Pseudorhodoferax sp. | reverse complement strand
GCGGCCGAGCCGCTGCGCCGCACGCTGCGCGTCCTGCTGCAGGCCTGAGCCCGCCATCCGGAGCGGCCCGCCGGCGGCGGGCCGTTGTCGTCAGGCAACATCGCCGTACAGCGTCCCCCGCTCCCGTCGCGGGCACCGGCCGGCAAGCCATGCCTCGGCTTGTCAGTCCATGGCATTGCTGCTACCGTCATTTTTTCCCCTAGTCGGCCCGTCCATTTGCATGATCAAACGTTCCAATGCTGCTGAGCAGCCTGCCGACAGGCCCCAGTGGATGCCGGCGGCTCTGCAGGGTTGGAAGCGCAGCATGGTCGCCGCCGCGGCCGCGGCCGTGCTGTGCACACCGCTGCAGCAGGCCCTGGCGCTGACCCTGGGCCGCGCCACGGTGCAATCGGCACTCGGTGAACCGCTGCGGGCAGAGATCGAGCTGCCCGACATCACGGAGGCCGAAGCCAGCACGCTGCAGACCGTGATCGCCACGCCCCAGGCCTTCCGCGCCGCAGGCCTGGAATACAACCCCGCATTGGGCGGGGTGCGCATCGAGCAGCAGCGGCGTGCCGATGGCCGGCTCGTGCTGCGCCTGGCCAGCGAGCAGGCGGTCCACGAGCCCTTCATCGACCTGATCCTGCAGGCCAACTGGGGGGCGGGCCGCGCCGTGCGTGACTACACCCTGCTGCTGGACCCTGCGCCGCAACGCCGGCCCGAGGTGACCGCCCCCACCGCACCGCAATTGCCGCCCGCCGCAGCGCCTGCGCCGGTGGCACCGCCCTCCTCCGCCCCGCCCTCGCCTGCGCCGGTCGCACCTGCGGAGCCGCCCGCGCCATCCCCCATGCCTGCGCCGCCGGCGGTGGCGCCAACACCGCCCGTGCGGCCTTCTGCGGCGCCGGCCCCCGCCGCAGCCCCGCCCTCCGCAGCCCCGCCCTCCGCAGCCACGGCGCCAGCACCTGGCGCCGTCACCGTGCGCCGTGGCGACACCGCGGGCCGCCTGGCCGGCGCCAGCCGGCCGCCTAACATCTCGCTCGACCAGATGCTGGTCGCCATGCTGCGCAACAACCCTGGCGCCTTCGTTGACGGCAACGTCAACCGGCTGCGGGCCGGTGCGGTGCTGGACCTGCCCAGCGCCGAACAGGCCGCCGCCGTGCCGGCCGCGGAGGCCTCGCGCACCATCGCGGCGCAGGCCCGCGACTTCAACGCCTACCGCAGCCAGTTGGCCGGCCAGGTGCCGGCCATTCCAGGCGCGGCCCAGCGCTCGGCCAGCGGGCGCGTCCAGGCCCAGGTCGACGACAGCCGTCGCGCGGCCACGCCGGACCGCCTGACCTTGTCCAAGGGCGGACTCCCCAACGGCGCGCAGGACGAGAAAATCGCGCGCGAGAAAGCCGCCAAGGAAGCCTCGGAACGGGTTGCCGAACTCTCGCGCAACATCGAAGAACTCAGCAAGCTCGCGCCGCCGCCCGCAGCGGCATCCGCGCCGGCCCCGGCACCCGCTGCACCCGCTGCACCCGCTGCACCAGCACCCGCACCCGCACCGGAACCAGCAGCGGCCCCAGCGCCCGCACCCGCGCCAGCTCCCGCGCCCGACAGCCCCGCGCCGGCAGCCGAACCGGCGAGCGCCGCGCCGCCCTTGCCCCCGGCCCAGGACGACGGTGGCCTGCTTGGCTCGCTGCGCGACAACACCTGGCCGCTGGCTGCGGGGGCAGCCGTGCTCGCGCTGCTGGCCGCACTGGGGCTGTACCGTGCGCGCCAGCGCCGCGAAGCCGAACGGGGAGAGGTCCCGCCGCAAGAGGCGATGGACGACGCCTTCTTCGCCAGCAGCGGCGGCCAGCATGTGGACACGGCGACGGACGCCGAAACGCAGGCGTCGGCCGTCTACTCGCCGAGCCAGTTCGACAGCCCCGGCGAGGTCGACCCGGTCGCCGAAGCCGAGGTCTACCTGGCCTATGGCCGCGACCTGCAGGCCGAGGAAATCCTCAAGGAAGCGCTGCGCACCACGCCTGAACGGGTGGCCATCCATGCCAAGCTGGCCGAGATCTACGCCAAGCGGCGCGACGCCACGGCGCTGCAGGCGATTGCCGAGCAGGCCCATGCGCTGACCGGCGGCAGCGGTCCCGAGTGGGAGGCGATCGCCGCCCACGGCCGCGAACTGCTGCCGGACCATGCGCTGTGGCGCGGCGTGGCCGCCGCCGGCCTGGCCGCGGCCGGCGCGGCGGCCACAACGCCGCCTGACGAGACGGACGACGCCGGCGAGTCGCTCTGGCCCGACTCCGTGTTGACGCCGCCTGAGCCGTCCGAGCCCCAGCCGCGGCGCGCGACGCTGCAGCCGATGCCGGACATCAGCCTGGACCTGGGAGACGACGACACACCGCCTGCCCCCCGTACCGTTGCCACGGCCACGGTACCTGCCGCCGAGCCGGCCGCGCCACCGATGGCCGAGGCCGTCGACCTCGATTTCGACGTGGAGCCTCCCTACCCGGCATCGCAGGCCGCACGCGCGCCCGCGCTCGATGCCGAACTGCCCCCGCTGGACCTGGGCTCCCTGTCGCTGGACCTGGGCGAGCCCGCGGCCACCCCTGTGCAGGACCTCGGCGAGGCGGAGACCGACGATCCCCTGGCCACCAAGCTGGCGCTGGCCGAGGAGTTCCGGGCCATTGGCGACGACGAAGGCGCGCGTGCGCTGGCCGAGGAAGTGCTGGCCGAAGCCAGCGGCCCGCTCAAGACCCGGGCGCAGCGCTTCCTGGCAGAACTCGGCTGAGGTTCGGCGTGCGCGAGGGTTCGACGGTGCGCATGGCGCTCGGGGTCAGCTATGCGGGCCAAAACTACGAAGGCTGGCAGCGCCAGCTCTCGGGCAACACGGTGCAGGACAAGCTGGAAAACGCGCTGTACGCCTTCACGCAGCGCGAGGTCGGAACCATCTGCGCAGGCCGCACGGACGCCGGCGTGCACGGCCTGATGCAGGTCGTGCACTTCGACACCGAGATCAGGCGCGAAACCAATGCCTGGGTGCGTGGCACCAACAGCCACCTGCCCGGCGACATTGCTGTGCAGTGGGCCCGGTCCGTGCCCGACAGCTTCCACGCCCGCGCCAGCGCGATCGGCCGGCGCTACGCCTACGTGCTCATGGAATCGGCCGTGCGGCCCAGCGTCGAGCGCGGGCGCATCGGCTGGGTGTTCCGCCCGCTCGATCTGGCCGCCATGCAGGCCGCCGCGACGCTGCTGCTGGGCGAGCACGACTTCACCTCCTTCCGCGCCTCGCAATGCCAGGCGCTCTCGCCGGTCAAGACCCTGCGCCGGATCGACATCGCGCAGCGCGGCGCCTACTGGCGCTTCGAATTCGAGGCCAATGCCTTCCTGCACCACATGATCCGCAACCTCATGGGCTGCCTGCTGGTCATCGGCAGGGGCGACAGGCCGGTGGCCTGGATGGCCGAGGTGCTGGCCGCGCGCGACCGCCGGGTCGCGGCGCCCACCTTCGCGCCGGACGGCCTGTACTTCCTGGGGCCTCGCTACGAAGACCATTGGGGCCTGCCGGAACGCGTGCCTGCCTATGATTGGCTTCCCTGAACGCCATCCGGCCTGAGAGCCCCCTCACCGCAGCCCGCCCGGGGCAGAGGTTTCCCATGATCAGAACCCGCATAAAGATCTGCGGCATCACGCGCGAGCAGGACCTGGACGCCGCCGTGGCGGCCGGTGCCGACGCCGTCGGCTTCGTGCTCTATGCCAAGAGCCCGCGCCACGTCACACCGCGCCGCGCGGCCGAGCTCGCGCGCCGGCTGCCGCCCTTCGTCACGCCCGTGCTGCTGTTCGTCAACACACCGGCCCAGGAGGTC
>DATKFT010001113.1:0-12730 GCA_035544335.1 Pseudorhodoferax sp. | reverse complement strand
GTCCGTCCACCTCTTGCAGGACCGGCTGAGCCTGCAGCTGCTGCCTCCCGGGCCCTACAGCGCGGTGGATCCCGTGCTGTCGCACACGCAAGGCATTGCGCTGGAGCGCCAGCGCGGCGTGCACGCGATCGGCTCGGACCGGCGGCGCGACTTCGACACCTGGCCTGGCGTTCTGGCATACACCCCTGCTGGGGTGCAGGTGTTCTCTGAATCGCAGCAGGGCGGCGAGTACCTGGTTGCCCGCTGGTCGGACGCACTGACCCAGGCCGAGCCCGTGCCGGCGGCGCAACGCCGGCTCGAGTCAGCCGGCCACGCGCAGGCGCTCTCGCTGGGCCGTCAACTGCGGCGCATGGTGCTGGACCCGAACCGCGACCTGGGCGCGCTGGAGGAGCTGGCCTTGCGCTTCATCGGCCTGCAGACGGCGTCCCGCGGGGCTGCCCCCGAGCCACTGCGCAGCCCCGGCTATGCACGCGTTCTGGACAGGATCCGTACCGAGTTCGACCGACCGCTGAGCCTGTCGGATCTGGCGGCCGCGCAGAACAAGACCGCGCTGCGCTTTCTGCGCGAGTTCAGACAGGCGGTGGGCATGACGCCGCACGCCTTCCTCGTGGAGACGCGCGTGCAGGCGGCGCGCCGGCTCCTGGCGCACACCGACCTTCCCCTGTCGGCCGTGGCCTTCGATTGCGGCTTCGCCCACCAGTCGCACATGGGGACGGCCTTTCGCAGCGTGCTCGCGATGACGCCCATGGCGTACCGCAGGGCGTTTTCGGCGCGCGGCTGAGAGGCTTCGGCGTGCCTGCGGGGAGCCACAGGGCCTCGCGCCACGCCGCAAAGGCTCAGGCCTGCGCCAGCGCCTGCCGCATCGCGCCGATCAGCGTGGCGGGCTCCTGTGCACCCGACACCGCGAGCTTGCGGTTGAAGATGAAGAAGGGTACGCCGCTCACGCCCATCTGGCGCGCCTGCTGGTCGGCCTGGTCGATCACGGCCAGCGCGGCGGGGTCGGCCAGGTGGGCGCGCGCGGCTGCGGTGTCCAGGCCGGCCTCGGCCGCGATGGCGGCCAGCACCTCGGCGTCGCCGACGAAGCGGTTCTCGATGAAGTAGGCGCGCAGCAGCCGCTCCTTCACGTCGGTCGCGTGGTCGCCGCTGCGCTGCGCGAAGTCGATCAGCGCATGGGCCAGCCGCGTGTTGGGCTGGCGCGTGATGCCGTCGATGTTGAGCTCCAGGCCCGCCGTGCGGCCCGCGGCGCGCACGCGCTCGTAGATGGTGGCCGCGCGTTCGGGGCCGCCGAACTTCTCTTCGAGGTAGGCCTTGCGGTCAATGCCCTCGGCCGGCAGGTCGGGGTTGAGCTGGAACGGGTGCCAAGTGATGTGCACGGGCGGCAGGTCGGCGGCCTCGGGGCTGGCCAGCGCAGCTTCGAGCCGGCGCTTGCCGATGTAGCACCAGGGGCAGACCACGTCGGAGACGATGTCGATCTGCAGCGTGTCGGGGGCGGTGCTCACCGGGAGGTCTCCTGCTGGCGGCGGTGCCAGCCAATGAATTGGGGGGCGACGCGCGCGACCACGGGACCGTCGAAGTCCCAGGACATGCAGCCGCCCATGAAGAAGGGCGGGGTGGTCCGCTCGGGTTCGGCTTCGCCGCGCTGCTGGCGCAGGTGGTCGTGGTAGGCGCCCAGGGTCTGGAACGCGGCCGTGGCGGTGCCGAACAACAGCTCGCGCAGGTGCGTGCAGCCGCGCGTGCTGCCGATGGCCTCGTCCAGCGCACGGCGCCAGCCGCGGCCCAGCGTGGCGCCGATCAGCTGGCGCACGGGCAGCTCGGCGCGCGGGCATTCCTCGAACGGGGTGCTGAGCATGGCGGCATGGATGTCGACGATGCTCATCCCGTCGTCGATGGTCACGCGCACCTCCATGTCGTGCACGGGCGTGCCGGCCGGACGCAGGCGGCCACGCATGGTCTGGTCGTAGGGTTTGGTGTCGCGCAGATGCCCTTCGATGTCCCACAGGCCGTCTTCGCGGTGGTAGCCGCGGTACGTGATGCGGCGTTCGTGCGCGGGCGCGCGGGGGGCGGGTGGGGGTAGGGGCATGGCGCGGCGCGTGGGGCGGGCAAAGTGGAATTTTAAAAGCCAGGCCCCTGCGCTGCACGGACCGGCCGACAAGCCCTGGACGCCGGGGCGACAGGCGCCGGTGGCAGCGCGGGGCTCAGACCGGCTTGCGCGCGAACAGGAACAGCAGCGAGCCGCTGGCCGCCAGCAGTGCGAGCACCGTGAAACCGGCGCGGTAGTTGCCTGTCAGGTCGACCAGCACGCCGGCCACCAGCGGGCCGGCGACCTGGCCGATCGCGATGATCAGCGTGGACAGTCCGAGGATCATGCCGATCGCGTTGCGGCCGAAGTAGTCGGCGCGGATGGCCTGCATGAGCGGGCCGCGCAGGCCCCAGGCCATGCCGTGCAGGATGGCGAAGGCGGCCACCATGGCCGTCGCGTGGTGGCCATAGGTCAGCAGCAGCAGCGCCAGGCCGTGGGCCAGCATGCAGCCGGCGGACAGGTAGCGCTTGTCGTAGCGGTCGCCGATCAGCCAGCCCAGCAGCACGCCGCCGATCTGCGCACCGGTCAGCAGCGTGATGACCAGCGCCGCCTGCGCCACGCTGTAGCCCAGGCCCTCCTTCATGTGGCTGATGGCGTGCACGTTGACGGCCGTGACCACCAGCAGCGCGAAGCCATGGCCCAGGCCCAGCAGCCAGAACGCACGCGTGCGCAGCGCCTCGCGTGCGGTGAACTCGCGCTGGGCCGGCGCGGCAGGCGTGGCGGGTGCGGCGCTGGTGCCGGCTGCGGGCGGTGGCGCAACGGCATCGCCGTCCACGGACTGGCCGTGGTCCTCGGGGCGGCTGCGGAAGATCGAGGCCAGCGGCCAGCCGACCAGGATGGACACCACGCCCGAGGCGAAGGCCGTGGCGCGCCAGCCATAGGTCAGCATGGACCAGGCCACGATGGGCACGAACAGCCCGCCCATGGCCATGCCCAGGTTCATGGCCGACAGCGCGCGGGCGCGCTTGCGCGAGAACCAGCGGATCACGGCCACGTTGATCGGAAAGTAGCCCGACAGGCTGGTGCCCACCGCGATGGTGGCCACCGCGAGGTAGAAGCCCGTGATGGAGTCGATGCGGCTCAGCAGCATGAAGCCGACGCCGAAGGCCACCACGCCGGCGCGGATCATCGCGCGCGGGCCGATCTTGTCGACCAGCCAGCCCAGCACGGGGCCCAGCAGCGCGGATTCGGCCGACTGCATGGCCGCGGCGCCCGACAGCGTGGTCTTGCTCCAGCCGCGCTCCTCGGCCAGCACGGCCACATAGGCACCGAAGGCCTGTTGCAGCAGCATGGCCTGCAGGAACTGCAGGCCGCCACCCGCGCCGACCATGCGCCACCCGTAGAAGATCTTCATGGATGGCGGACGCGGCAGGGCAATGGCATGGTGTGTCGGCGCTGCACGGGGCGCAGCGCCGGTCTCCTCGGGTGGTGCCGCTGACCATACCATTGCCGCCATGCACATGTTCGATCCCGATGCGCTGGAATGCCTGGCCGCCATCGTCGAGGAGGGCGGCTTCGAGCGCGCCGCACAGCGCTTGCACATCACGCAGTCGGCCGTGTCGCAGCGGCTGCAGGCGCTGGAGTCGCAGGCCGGCACGGTGCTGCTGGTGCGGCGGCCGCTCAAGGCCACGCCGGCCGGGCAGCTGCTGCTCAAGCACACGCGCCAGCTGCGGCTGCTGCGTGCCGACCTTGAGCGCGACATGCGCGTGCTGGCGCCGCAGGCCGTCGGCCGCCTGCGCGAACAGGAGCGCGTGGCCATCGCCGTCAATGCCGACAGCATCGCCACCTGGGTGCTGCAGGCCTTGCGCGAACCCGTGGCGCAGGGCCTGCCGCTGGAGATCATCGCGGACGACCAGGACTTCACGCAGGAGTGGCTGCGCGAAGGCCAGGTGCTGGGCTGCGTGACCACGCTGGACGAGGCGCTGCCCGGCTGCCGCCGTGTGCCCCTGGGCGCGATGCGCTATGTGGCCGTGGCGGCGCCGGACTACGCGCAGCAGCGCCTGGGTGGCCGGCTGAGCCCGCACAACTTCCAGGCCGTGCCGTTCGTGGCCTTCAACCGCAAGGACGACATGCAGCGCGAGTTCGTGTCGGCCTGGCTGGGCCTGCCGCGCCTGGCGCTGCACCAGCTGTTCGTGCCGAGTTCGGAAGGCCAGGTGCGCGCCGTGCTGGCCGGCTGGGGGGCCAGCGTGGTGCCGGAGCTGCTGGTGCGCGACCTGCTTGCGCAGGGTCGCCTGGTGGACATCGCGCCCGGCCACGCGCAGCGCGTGGCGCTGCACTGGCATTGCTGGAACCTGGAGTCCGAGGTGCTGGACGGTCTCAGCGCTGCACTGACCCAGGCCGCCGCCGCGGTGCTGGATTGAACGCCCGGGGCCGGCCCGGACCTTACTGGTCGGCCAGCGTCGCGCGCAGCGTGCGGGCCTTGTCGGGGTTGTAGGGCCCTTCCACACGGGCCAGCACCTCGCCGCGGCGGTTCAGCACCACGGCATGCGGCTGCTCCACGCCAGACAGCCCGGCCGAGCGTGCGAACGCGGCGCGGTCGGTGAACACCGGTACCACTTCCGCCGATTCCTGGGCATAGCGTTCGCGCAGGCGCGATTCGATCGCGCTGCGCCCGGCCGTGTCGCCGGGATCGCTCAGGACGACCATGCGCAGCCAGCGCACCGAGGCGTCGCGGCCCAGCTGCAGCCCCTGGATCCAGCTTTCGATGGCGGGGCGCTGGTCGCGGTGGAAGCTGATCAGGGCCAGGGTGCGGTCGGCGCCCAGCCCTTCGGGAAGCACCAGCGGCTGCTGGTCGAGTTGCCGCACATGCAGTGTCGGCAAGCGGCCCATCACGCTCGACTCGTTGGGCGCGGCCATGGCAAGCAGCAGGGCCGCCACGACAGCGATGATCCAGGCCAGGGTAGGGGACCGAACGTTTCTCATACGGTGGCTCCTGAGCGGGACGAGAGGGGTTGCTCGACGATAGCGTGAGAGGGACAACCCCAGGATTTACGCGTGATTTCAAAACGTAAAAACCTGCCGGGCCCGGCTCTGGCATTGCGGACCGCGGGCTCAGACCTCGACCAGCAACGAGGGGCGGTAGCCCTCCTGTTCGCCGTTCTTCGCATAGCCCAAGGGATTGGCGACCACGCGGCAGCCGTGGTGCACGTAGTCGCTGGGCGCGTGCAGATGGCCGTGCAGCCAGACCTTGGCCAGCGGCAGCAGCGCGTCGAGCGCGTTGCAAAAGCCCGCCGTGCCGGGCGTCAGGCCGTAGCGCGGGTCGGCGCTGTGCAGGCTGGGCGCGAAATGCGTGACCACGGCGGTCGTGCCCTCGAACGGTGTGGCGAGTGCCGCACGCAGCCAGCGCTGGCAGGCCAGGCCCTCTTCGCGCATCTCGGCGGCCAGCCAGGGCTGGCCATGGCGCACGGTGCCCGTGCGGCGCAGATAGTGGTCGGCCGCGCGAAAGGCCTTGTGCCGCGCCTGGAGCTGGTCGGCCAGCGAGAAGCTGCCGCCGCGCCCGGCCGGACCGATCGCGTCGAAGTCGGTCCACAGCGTGGTGCCGACCAGACGCAGGTCGTCGCCGTTGGCGGCGGCGCCGGGCAGGACCAGCACCTCGCGGTCCAGCCAGCGCAGGCCCAGTCGCGCACAGGTCTCGCGCAGCCGCAGCCAGGTCGCGTCCACGTCCAGCATGTCGTATTCGTGGTTGCCGGGCACGTAGTAGACGGGGACCGGCCAGTCGCGGAACAGCGAGAGGCCGAAGTCGGCGTCGGCCATGCGCGAGCCGGTCTGGTAGGAGCCGATGTCGCCGGCCAGGATCAGGGCGTCCGCTCCGGCGAGGGGCTCGGGCACGAAATCGGTGTGCACTTCGAGGTGCAGATCGGAAAGCAGCTGAAATTTCATGGATTCGTGGGCTGGCACCTGCAATGCCGTAGCTTATGCAGGAATTGCATGAGGTCGGGATTGCAAACCTAGGGATAACCCCTATCCTTCACCCATCCCTGAACTTTGGACCGCCACAAGCGGTTGTTATATGTTGATCGTTTCCTGGTTTGCCCGTGCTTATCGTGGGTGGGCCGCTTCCGCCGCCGCCTCCGCCCAATCCGGCGTCCGCGATGGCGCGACGGGCGATGTGGCTTTCGGCCTGCTGGAAAGCGCCGACAGCCTCGTGGCCCATGACCCGCACGAGGCCCGTCGCCTGCGCAGCGCGGCGCAGGCCTGGCTCAGCGTCGTCCGCTGACACGCCCTCACCGCGAAAACGCCTGATCGGCTGAACGCAGCACGGCCTGGCGCATCCACCGGTGGTGGCTCTGCAAATCCATGCGGCGGTGCCATAGCGCGGCCACATGCACGGCCGCCACCTTGAACGGCAGGTCGCGGTGCACCAGCTGCTCCGCAATCCCGGTGGCGGCCACGAAGTGGCGCGGCAGCACCGTCAGCAGGTTGGAGTTGGCGACCACGCGGCCGGCCGTGAAAAACTGGTTGACCGTGAGCACCACGCGGCGTTTGCGCTTGAGTAGCGCCAGCGACTCGTCGATGAAACCGTAGGGTCGGCCGGAGAAGCTGACCAGCAGGTGGCGCGCCGCGCAGAACTCGTCCAGCGTCAGCGGCCCCAGCGCCAGCGGGTGGTCGCGCCGCATCACGCAAACGTAGTCGCTGTCGTACAGGCGCTGGTGTTCGAAAGGCACGGCCTTGCCAACCTGTGCGCGTGCCGTGAGGTCGGCCAGCACGGCCGGGAAGAACCCGACCGCCAGGTCGGCGGTTTCGTCGTCCAGCAGGCGGCGCGGATCACGTGTGCTGAGTGGCACCACGCGCAGCGAGATGCCGGGCGCCTCGTCCTCCAGGATGTCGACCAGGCCGGGCACCAGCATGGCGGCCGTGGCATCGGCCATGGCCAGCACGAAGGTGTTGTCGGCAGACAACGGCTCGAAGCTGCTGGGTGCCAGGGAGGCCTGCAGCTGGCGCAGCGACTCCCGCACAGCGGGCCACAGCGCCATCGCGCGCGGCGTGGGTTCGATGCCCTGGCCACTGCGCTGCACCAACTCGTCGCCCAGCGCGTCGCGCAGACGCTGGATGGCGTTGCTGACGGCGGGCTGCGTCAACGAAAGGTTGCGGGCGGCGCGCGTGAGGCTGCGCTCGGCCAGCACCTCGTCGAAGACACGCAGCAGGTTCAGATCGAGCGTGCGGAAGTTCGGTGTTGCCATCGCGGCGTGGAAGGGAGCAGGGGCGCGGCCCACTCTATTCATCACTGCGGTGAATGTCCACCATCATCAATATAAAGTTGAAGATACCTAGTACAAACCCTAGTATTCCACCATGCCGCTACCGGCCTGGTGGCGAAGAACAAAGGAAATAGACCATGACCAGTTTTGTCCACATCGACTATCCGCAGCAGCACCCCGGCGTTGTCCGCGCCGAAGCGGTGATCCAAGCCGCCGGCCGTCTGCGCCAGGGCTTCGACGGCACGCGCGGCATCGCAGCCCTGCTGCTGGCCGCCGTCGTCTCCGCGCTGCTCGTGCTGGCAGACCGCCTGGTCGACAGCTGGGCCGACGGCCGCCTGATGGCCGCCTGGGTCGTGCTGTGGGTGGTGGCCTTTGCCGCGCTGGCCCTGTTCGCCGCGCCGGCCCGCCGCCTGTCCGTGCTGCTGGTCCAGCGCCTGGATGGCTGGTCGCAGCGCATCGCCCGTGACCGCGCCGACGAACGCCTGTGGGCCGCCGCGCAGAGCGACCCGCGCGTGATGGCCGACCTGAAGGCCGCCGTCGCCCGCAGCGAACAACCGGCCCCGCGCATCGCCGCCGCCCTGCGCAGCCAGGCTGCGCCCGTCAAGCGCATCAGCCTGCGTGACGTGATGCAAGGCTGGTACCGCGACGTGCAGAAGGCCCGCGCCGATGTGGCCTTCATCACGGCCGCCCAGTCCGACCCACGCATGCTGGCCGACCTGCAGGCTGCAGCCACCCGCGCCGAGGGTGTTCCGTCGCAGACGCAGACCCTGCTGCGCGCCGACAACGCCGGCACCGCGCTGCGCGACGCCGTCCACGCCATGGGCGCACGCCGCAGCTATTACTACTGAGCTGCGCGCCCCGGTCGCGCCGGGAACCCTTGTCAAGCCACCCCCTGGGGTGGCTTTTTTCATGTCTGTTTGTGCAGTATCCAAGGTTTAAAATGAAACCATCGTCACAAATTGAATTGAGCGATGGATTCAATCAAATGGTTGCTGCTGACCTATAAGGTCCCGGCCGAGCCGACCTCCAAGCGCATGGCGCTGTGGCGCCGACTCAAGGCACTGGGCGCCGTCTACCTGCAGAACGGCGTCTGCCTGCTGCCCAAGACCGACGACCACGTGCGCAAGCTCAAGGTGCTGGAGAACGACATCGCGGCCATGGAAGGCGAGTGCGTGCTGCTGGAGACCATCGCGCTGGACCGCCTGCAGGAGGACAAGGTCATCGCGCGCTTCAAGGCCGACCGCGACGACCAGTACCGCGAGCTGCTGGGGCGTTGCCAGGACTTCGAGGCCGAGATCGCCAAGGAGATCGCGATCCAGAAGTTCACCTATGCCGAGCTCGACGAGGAGGAGACCGACCTCAAGAAGCTGCAGACCTGGTTCGAGAAGATCCGCAAGCTGGACTTCTACGACGCACCACTGGCCGCCACGGCCGCCGAACGCCTGAAGCAGTGCGAGGCGCTGCTGGATGGCTATGCCCGGCAGGTGTACGACGCCCATGACGAAAACCGCTGAGGCCGTGGAGACCACCGGTGCCGCGGCGCAGCCCCAGGGCGCACGCGCCGTGCACAAGAGCGTCTGGGCACTGGGCTTCGTCTCCATGTTCATGGACATCTCTTCCGAGATGGTCCATGCCCTGCTGCCGCTGTACATGGTGGGGGTCCTCGGAACCTCGGTGCTGGCGGTCGGCCTGATCGAGGGCATCGCCGAGGCGACGGCCTCCGTCGTCAAGGTGTTCTCGGGTGCGATCAGCGACCGCTTCGGCAAGCGCAAGCTGCTGGCCGTGGTGGGCTACGGCCTGGGGGCCTTGACCAAGCCGGTGTTCCCGCTGGCCGGTGCCATGGAATGGCTGGTCGGCGCGCGCTTCGTGGACCGCATCGGCAAGGGCATCCGTGGCGCGCCACGCGACGCGCTGGTGGCCGACCTGACGCCACCCGAGCTGCGCGGCACGGCCTATGGGCTGCGCCAGACACTGGACACCATCGGTGCGTTCACGGGGCCGCTGCTCGCCATCGGCCTCATGTGGTGGACCGCGAACAACTACCGGCTCGTGTTCTGGCTGGCCGTGCTGCCGGCCTTCCTGGCCGTGGCCGTGCTCGTGGTCTTCGTGCGCGAGCCCCGGCTGCCGCCGGCCACGCGCCCACGCAAGCTGCCGTTGCGCCGCAGCGAGCTCGTGCGCCTGGGCAGGCCGTACTGGACGGTCGTCGGCATCGGCCTGGTGTTCACGCTGGCGCGGTTCAGCGAGGCCTTCCTGATCCTGCGCGCCGACGCCGTGGGCCTGGCGCCGATGTGGGCGCCCGCCGTGCTCGTGGTCATGGGCCTGGCCTATGCGCTGTCGGCGTATCCCGCGGGCGTGCTCTCGGACCGCAGGCCGCGCCTGGACGTGCTGCTCGCGGGCCTGGTGCTGCTCATCGCCGCCGACCTGGTGCTGGCCTTCGTGCCGGGGCTGTGGGGGCTGGGGCTCGGCGTGGCGCTGTGGGGCCTGCACATGGGCTTCACGCAAGGCCTGTTCAATGCGCTCATTGCCGACAGCGCGCCCGCGGAGCTGCGCGGCACGGCGTTCGGCATGTTCCACCTGCTGACGGGCCTGGCCTTGCTGCTGGCCAGCGTCATCGCGGGCGCGCTGTGGGACGCGGTCGGCTTCCGGGGCACCTTCGCCTGCGGTGCGCTGTTTGCGGGTCTCACGGCGGTCGGCCTGCTCGTGCTGCGCCGCAAAGCTTGATCGAGGTCAAGTCCGGGGCGATTCGCTCTCGGGTTGAACGGTTCCTGCAAGATATTCGAACAAAAATAACGTTTTGAATTGGGTTGGGTCAAGATGCAGGGGCTGCAAGCAGGGAACGGACAGGGCAAATCGACGCGCCGGCGCAGCTTGGGCCGCGTGTCCACGACCACGGTTCCGCTCGTCGTCTGCACGCTGGCCGCCGCTGCCGGAGGTATCTGGCTGTGGCGGCTGCCGAGCTTCCTGCCCGACGGGCCACTGGCGCTGGTGCTGCTGATGTTCGGCCTGCTCGGCTGCGCGGCCAGCACCGTCTGGACGCTGCACCGGCGTGCCCAGGAGCAGGCCCTGCAGGATGCGCTGCGCCGCACCCAGGCCATCCTGGACAACATGGTCGACGGCGTCATCACCATCGACCAGCAAGGCGTGATCGCCTCGTTCAGCAAGGCCGCCTCGCGCATCTTCGGCTACCAGGCGTCCGAGGTCATGGGCCGCAACGTCAGCATGCTGATGCCCGAGCCGCACCGCAGCCACCACGACGGCTACCTGCACCACTACGAGACGACCGGCGAGGCGCGCGTGATCAACATCGGCCGCGACGTGGAGGGGCTGCGCAAGGATGGCAGCACCTTTCCGATGCACCTGAGCGTGTCGCAGACGCACCAGCTCGGCGAGCGCGTGTTCATCGGCCTCGTGCAGGACATCTCGCAGCGCCGGCGTGCCGAGGAGGAAATCCACCGGCTGGCGTTCTACGACCCGCTGACCAGCCTGCCCAACCGGCGGCTGCTCATGGACAGGCTGCACCAGGCACTGGCCGGCAGCACGCGCACCGGCCGCCATGGCGCGGTGATGTTCCTGGACCTGGACAACTTCAAGACCCTGAACGACACCCAGGGCCATGACATGGGCGACCTGCTGCTGCAGCAGGTCGCGACGCGTTTGCACGAGTGCGTGCGCGACAGCGACACGGTGGCCCGTCTGGGCGGCGACGAGTTCGTCGTGCTGCTCGAATCGCTGAGCGCGCGGGCCGCCGAGGCCGCCGCCCAGGTCGAGGCCATCGCCACCAAGATCCTGCGCGGCCTGGGCCAGCCCTACCGGCTCAACGAGGTCGCGCACCGCAGCACGCCCAGCATCGGCATCGTGCTGTTCCTGCGCGATGCCGTGTCCATGGAGGACCTGCTCAAGATGGCCGACGTGGCCATGTACCAGGCCAAGGCCGCAGGCCGCAACACCACCTGCTTCTACGACCCGGCCATGCAGGCGGCAGTGGCGGCGCGCGCTGCGATGGAGGCGGACATGCGGCAAAGCCTGCGCGACCAGGATTTCCTGCTGCACTACCAGCCGCAGGTCGATCGCCATGGCGAACTCGTGGGCGCCGAGGCGCTGCTGCGCTGGCAGCATCCCGGGCGCGGCCTGGTCTCGCCCGGCGCCTTCATTCCGCTGGCCGAGGATTCGGGCCTGATCGGTCCACTGGGCACCTGGGTGCTGGAAGCCGCCTGCGCGCAGCTCGTGCGCTGGGCCGCGCAGCCGGCGATGGCGCATTGCGCGGTCGCGGTCAATGTGAGTGCGCAGCAGCTGGCCGAGCCGGGCTTCGTCGACCTCGTCGTCGCCACGCTCACGCGCAGCGGTGCGCGGGCGGACCGGCTCAAGCTGGAGCTGACCGAGAGCATGCTGGCCAACGACGTGGAAGGCGTGATCGAGAAGATGCGCGCGCTCAAGGCGCTGGGCGTGGGCTTCTCGCTGGACGACTTCGGCACGGGCTACTCCTCGCTGTCCTACCTGAAGCGCCTGCCGCTGGACCAGCTCAAGATCGACCAGTCCTTCGTGCGCGACCTGTTCGTCAATGCCAATGCCAGCGTGATCGCGCGCACCATCATCGGCCTGGGGCACAGCCTGGGCCTGTCGGTCATCGCGGAAGGCGTGGAAACCGAAGAGCAGCAGATCGCGCTCTGGCAGAGCGGCTGCGACGCGTTCCAGGGCTATCTGCTGGGCCGGCCGGCCCCCGCGGCAGCGCTGGAGAACCGCCGCGTGCGGGCGCTCGCGCATTGAGTCCGCCCGCCGCGGGGCTCGTGTCGCGCGGGGTCGCGGCTCTCCCCGGGGGTGCTTTGCATCCATGGGGACCGGCAATGAAAAAGCCACCCGCAGGTGGCCTTTTTCAGAGGGCTTTGCCGCTGCGTCAGGCTGCCAGGCGGGCCTCGATCTTCTGCTTGATCTCGCCCATTTCCTTGGGCAGGTGGTAGGCCAGCTGCGTGAACAGCTCCTCGTGCAGCTTGAGCTCGGCCTGCCAGGCGGCCTGGTCGATGCTGGTCACGGTTTGGAACTGGTCGGCGCTGAAGGACAGGCCGGTCCAGTTGAGCTGCTCGTACGTGGGGCTGAAGCCGAACACGTGTTCCGCGCCACCCTCGGCCTGGCCTTCCAGGCGGTCGATCATCCACTTGAGCACGCGCATGTTCTCGCCGTAGCCGGGCCAGACGAACTTGCCGTCGGCGCCCTTGCGGAACCAGTTGGTCGTGTAGATGCGCGGCAGCGTGGCACCGGACTGCTGCAGCTTGGCGCCCAGGTTCAGCCAGTGCTGGAAGTAATCGCTCATGTTGTAGCCCATGAAGGGCAGCATGGCGAACGGATCGCGGCGCACCACGCCTTGCTGGCCGGCGGCCGCAGCGGTGGTTTCCGAACCCATGGTGGCGGCCATGTACACGCCTTCGTTCCAGTTGCGCGCCTCGGTCACGAGCGGCAC
>DATKFT010001112.1:0-2523 GCA_035544335.1 Pseudorhodoferax sp. | reverse complement strand
CACCTGGCCGGCGAGATGTTCAAGGCGGCCGCCGGCGTGGACATGCTGCACGTGCCCTACAAAGGCAGCGTGCCGGCCGTGACCGACCTGATCGGCGGCCAGATCCAGGCCTTGTTCGACGCCGGCACCTCCTCGCTGCCGCGGGTGCGCGGCGGCCGGCTGCGCGCGCTCGGCGTGACCAGCGCCCAGCGCGCCAGCGGCCTGCCCGAGCTGCCCGCCATCGCCGAGACCGTGCCGGGCTACGACGCCTCGTTCTGGTTCGGCATCTTCGCGCCGGCCGGCACGCCGCGGCCCATCGTCGAGCGCCTGTCGACCGAGATCAACGAGATCCTCAAGCAGCCCGCGCTGCGCGACCGCTACAAGGGCGATGGCGTGGAGCTGATCGGCAGCACCCCCGACGCTCTGGCCGCGCAGATGCGTGCCGATTTGCCGCGCTGGTCCGCGATCCAGAAGCAGGCCGGCGTGCGCCCCGAATAAAGGAGAACCCCATGCACAACACCTTCAAGCAGCGCGTGCAAGCGCGCACGCCCCAGTTCGGCCTCTTCGTCGTGTCCAACGCGCTGCAGACCGCCGAAGCCCTGGCCGGCAGTGGCTACGACTACCTGTGCTTCGACGTCGAGCATTCGCCCTCGAGCACGCCCGCGCTGCACGCGCAGCTGGCGGCCCTGCACGGCAGCGGTACCGCCAGCGTGGTGCGCGTGGCCGGGCTGGACCTGGCCGCGTTCAAGCACTACCTGGACCTCGGCGTGGACGCGCTCATGGTGCCCAATGTGCACACGGCCGAGATGGCACGCGACGCCGTGCGCTACACGCGCTACCCGACGGCAGGCGGCGTGCGCGGCCTGGGCGGCACCATGCGCGCCACGCGCTATGGCCGCGACAAGGGCTACTACGCCGAGGCTGCCGCCAACACCTGCGTGCTGGCGCAGATCGAGAGCCGCGAAGGCCTGCGCAACCTGGACGCGATCTGCGCCGTCGATGGCGTGGACCTGTTGTTCTTCGGCCCCACCGATCTGTCCGCGGACATGGGCCACCTGGGCCAGCCCGGCCATCCCGAGGTCGTCGCCGCGGTCGAGGCCGGCATCCGCCGCACCCATGCGCTGGGCAAGGCCGCCGGCGTGCTGGCCGGCGACCCCGACTGCCAGCGCTACCTTGACGCGGGCGCCTCCATGGTCATCCTGGGCTCGGACCTGGGCCTCATGGTGCGCGGCGCCGACACGCTGGCCGCCAAGTACTGCGCCAGCCGCTGAATGCATGAACCACCACCTCCATCCATGACCACCACCGACACCGGGCAGGCGCTGGCCGACCTCGCCGCCATGCAGCGCATCCGGCTGCTCGAAGAGAAGATCACCGCGCTGCGCAAGCAGCAGACCATCCAGGGCTCCGTGCACCTGTGCATCGGCCAGGAAGCCATCTACGTCGGCGCGCGCAGCGCGCTGACGGACGCGGACCGGGTGTTCAGCACCTACCGCGGCCACGGCTGGGCCATGGCCTGCGGCGTGCCGGCCGAAGGCATCCTGGCCGAGCTGCTGGGCCGCGAGACCGGCGTGTGCCGCGGCCGCGGCGGCTCCGCGATGTTCAGCGCGGCCGACCATGGCTTCTACGGCGAGAACTCCATCGTCGGCGCGGGCGCACCCATCGCCTGCGGCGCAGCCCTGTCGGCACGTGTGCGCCAGGAACCGCGCGTGGCGCTGACCGCGTTCGGCGACGGCGCCATGAACCAGGGTGCGATCCACGAAGCCATGAACTTCGCGGCCTACCTGGACCTGCCCGTGCTCTTCGTCTGCGAGAACAACCGCTACGCCGAGCTCACGCCGATCGCCGAGACCGTGCGCGATGCCGAGCTGCACAAGCGCGCGGCCGCCTACGGCATGCCGGGCGAGCGCATCGACGGCAACGACCTCGCCGCCGTGCGCGCCTGCGTGGCCCACCATGCGCGCCGCGCGCGCGAAGGCCATGGCCCGGCGCTCATCGAGATGATGACGCAGCGCCTGGTGGGCCACTACTACGGCGACATGCAGAGCTACCGGCCCAAGGGCGAGCTGAGCGAAGCCAAACTGCACGAGCCCATCGTGCGGCTGCGCCAGCAGCTGCTGGCGCAGGGCCGCACGGCCGCGGAACTGGACGCCGTCGAGGCCGAGGCACATGCCCACATCGAAGCGGCCACCGCCGCCGCACTGGCGGCGCCGCCCGCGAACCCCAGCACCGTGAAGGACCATCTCCATGCATAGCGAACCGCGCGCCACGCCGACGGTGCAGCTCTCGTTCGCCAAGGCCGTCAACGCGGCCCTGCGCCGCGCGCTGGCCGAACTGCCCGACACCATCCTCTACGGCGAAGACCTGGCCAAGCCCGGCGGCGTCTTCGGCGTCACGCGCAACCTGCAGGCCGAAGCCGGCGCGCTGCGCGTGTTCGACACGCCGATCAGCGAGACCGCCATGCTGGGCGCGGCCGTGGGCGCCGCGATGACCGGGCTGCGCCCCATCGTCGAGATCATGTGGATCGACTTCAGCCTGGTCGCG
>DATKFT010001111.1:0-4069 GCA_035544335.1 Pseudorhodoferax sp. | reverse complement strand
GCCCCCTTGCTGGCGCTGTAGGGGTCGTGGCCGCCCAGCGCATCGCCCTCGCGGTAGGGATGGACCCACTCGCGGTTGTCGTAGACCTTGTCGGTGGTCACCACGACCACGGCCTGCACGCTGTCCACGTCGCGCACAGCCTGCAGCAGATGGGCCGTGCCCATCACGTTGGTCGCGAAGGTGGCGACCGGGTCGGCATAGCTGGGCCGCACCAACGCCTGGGCCGCCAAATGGAACACCACGCGCGGCCGCGCCGCCTGCAAGGCCTGGCGCAGCACATCGGCGTCGGCCAGGTCGGCACGCGTGTCGGCGGCCAGGCGCGCAGCCACGCCCGCCACCTCGAACAGGTTGGCCCCTGGCTGTGGGTCCAGCGCATAGCCGTGCACGCGCGCGCCCAGGCCGGACAGCCACAGCGCCAGCCAGCTGCCCTTGAAGCCGGTGTGGCCGGTCAGGAACACCGGCTGGTCGCACCAGACCGCTGCGTCCACCACGTTCACCATTTCTTCCACGGCGCATGGCCGGATTGCCAGAGATCTTCGAGCAGGTTCTTCTCGCGCAGCGTGTCCATGGGTTGCCAGAAGCCGCGGTGCTCGAAGGCGGCCAGCTCGCCATCGGCGGCCAGCCCCATCAATGGCTCCTGTTCCCAGCTGGTGGCGTCGCCGGCAATGCGCGAAAGCACCCGCGGCGACAGCACGAAGAAGCCGCCGTTGATCCAGCCGCCGTCACCGCGTGGCTTTTCCTGGAAGCCGCGCACACCGTCCCCCTCGCGCACCAATGCGCCGTAGCGGCCGGGTGGCATCACGGCCGTGACCGTGGCCTGCTTGCCATGCGCGCGGTGGAAAGCGATCTCTGCGGCGATGTCCACGTCGGCCACCCCGTCGCCGTAGGTGAAGCAAAAGGACTCTTCGTCCTTCACGTAGTCGGCCACGCGCTTCAAGCGACCGCCCGTCATGGTGTCCTCGCCGGTGTCCACCAGCGTCACACGCCAGGGCTCGGCGTGCTTCTCGTGCACCTCCATGCGGTTGCTGACCATGTCGAAGGTGACGTCCGACATGTGCAGAAAGTAGTTGGCGAAGTACTCCTTGATGACGTAGCCCTTGTAGCCGCAGCAGATCACGAAGTCGTTGACGCCGTGCGCGGAATACAGCTTCATCACATGCCACAGCAGTGGCTTGCCGCCAACCTCCACCATGGGCTTGGGCTTGAGGTGGGTTTCTTCGGAAATGCGGGTGCCCAGGCCACCGGCCAGGATCACGGCTTTCATGCTTGTCCTCTCTCGGCTTCTCGTCGTTCCCAGCGCGCGAACATCTGGCGGAAAGCCTCTTCCGCCGCGCGCGCGAACGCCACCTCGTCCATGAGACTGCTGGCGCGCAGCTCGGTCGGCAGCTGCGCGCGCAGCGCCGCCAGGCGGGGCAGGTCCGAAGCCAGGGCCACCGCCTTGGCGATGTAGTCCTGCTCGCTGTCCGCCACCCATTCGGCATGTCCGGCGCCATGCAGGATGGCACTGCCCAGGCGGCCCAGACCGGGCCGGTCGGCCAGCGTCACAAAGGGAACGCCCATGTGCAGGCTCTCGAACAAGGTCGTGCCCGAATTGTGCGGGAAGCAATCCAGGCCGATGTCGATGCGGCGCAGCACCTCCCAGCCCGAGGCACTGCAGCCGATCTGCAGCCGCTCGGGCGCGATGCCCTGGGCCGCGAAGCGCGCAGCCAGCGCGGCCTGGGTGTCGGCATCGCGGTAGCTGCGGCTGTCCACCACCAGGCGCGAGCCCGGCACGCGGTGCAGCAGCGCGCTCCAGACGCGCACGGTGTCGTCGTTGATGCGCACCGCGCGCGTGAGCGTGCCGAAGCTCACGCCGCCGTTCGCGAGGGCCGGCAAGGGGCCGGGCCGGCCGGTCTGTGCCTCGGCCGGCGGCCGGTAGACCCAGCCGGTCGGCAGCCGCCACGGCGTCTCGGAAAAGTAGGCTTCGCTGCCCGGCGGGGCATGCCAGGCGTCCGTCAGGAAATAGTCGATGGCCGAGAGCCCCGTGGTGTAGCCATAGCCCATCCAGCTGGCCGACACCGGTGCCGGCTTGCGCGCGAACACCCCGAGCCGGTTGCCGGCCGTGTGGCCGGCCAGATCGATCAGGATGTCGATGCCGTCGGCGCGGATGCGTTCGGCCAGCGCGGCGTCGCCCATGCCGCGCGTGGGCACCCAGTGGTCGACCAGCTGCTTGTAGCGCGCCGTGGCGTTGTCCTCGCTCTGCAGTTCGGCGTAGGCGTAAACGGTCACCGCACGGTGGTCGTGGCGGGCCAGCAGCGGCTCGACGAAGTACATGCAGGAATGGTTGCGAAAGTCCGGCGAGACATAGCCGATCTTCAGGGGCCGTCCGGCGGCCCGGGGATTGGCATGGGGCCGCCACTCGGCGCGGTGGCGTGCATAGAAGCGCTCGTCGTGCAGCCGGTACTCCTCGAACACCTGGGCCATGCTCTTGTCCGGGTGGTAGTTCAGCACGAACAGCAGGTTGCCATGCGCGACGGCATCGTCGGGCTGCAGCGCGAGGCCGGCACGCATCGCGTCTTCGGCCTCCTGCTGGCGTCCCTGGTTCTGGCGCACGATGCCCAGGTTGCCATGGGCCACGGCCAACCGGGGGTCCAGCGCCAAGGCCTTCAGGTAGCCCTGCTCGGCTTCGGCCAGGCGCTGGGTCGCGTTCCAGACCTCGGCCTGCAGGTTCCAGTTGAATGCGGATTCGGGTTCACGCTCCAGCAGCCGCTGGCAGATCTGTCCGGCCTCGTCAAACCGGCCCATCTCCTTGAACAGCGCGGCCTGCTGGCGCAGCACGGCCGGGTCCTCGGGCGCGATCTGCTCGGCGCGCTGCAGGCAGCCCAGGGCCTCGGCATGGCGGTGCTGGCGGCGCAGCACGGCGGACAGCTGCAGATAGGCGGGAACGTCCTCGGGCTGGCGCCGCACGGCATCGCGCCAACGCTCTTCGGACTCCAGCCAGCGGCCCTGGTCCTGCAGCAGGCGGTCGAGCTGCGCACGCGCGGGCGACAGGGCCGCATCGTGCTGCAGCGCCGCACGCAGGCAGACCTCTGCCTCGGCGGGCCGCTCCTGGGCCAGCAGGCAGGTTGCCAGGTTGTACTGCGTGACCGCGAGTTCGGGCTGCAGCGCGAGCGCAGCGCGGTAGCTGGCCTCGCCCTCGCGCAAACGGCCCTGCTGCTGCTGCAACAGCCCCAGACTGGCATGGGCCTGCGCGAACTCGGGCACCAGGCGCAGGGCCTGGCACCAATGGGTTTCGGCCGCGTCGGCCTGGCCTTGCTCGAGCGCAGCCTCGCCCTGCTCGTGCAAGTCCTGTGCGCGCGCGACCAGGGCCAGCAGCGGGTGTGCATCGCCGGCGCCCCATTGCCTGAACATCGCGGCATAGGCCTGCTCCACCGAGCGCGCAAAGCCTGTCTCGTCCATCAAGGCGCTGGCCTGCATCTGCACGCGCAAGCCGGCGCGCGTGGCGGCCAGCGCCGGCAGGTCCGATGCCAGCGCCAGCACACGCTCGACATAGCCGGCCTCGTCGGCCGCGACCCATTCGGGCCGGCCCAGGCCCGTGAGCACGCTGCTGCCCAGCCGCCCCACGCCGGCCCGGTCGGCCAGCGTGACAAAGGGCACGCCCATGTACAGGCTCTCGAACAGCGTGGTGCCCGAGTTGTGCGGGAAGCAATCGAGCCCGATGTCGATGCCGCGCAGCACATCCCATGGCGGGCTGTGGCAACCGATGGCCAGTCGATCGGGCGCAATGCCTTGCGCGGCAAAGCGCGCTCGCAAGGCCTGCTGCGCGGCGGCATCGACGAAGCTGCGGCTGTCCACGACCAGGCGCGCATTCGGCAAGCGCTGCAGGATGGCGGACCACAGGCGCACGCAACGCGCGTTCAGGCGCACGGCGCGCGTGAGCGTACCCAGCGTCACATGGCCGTTGGCCAGCGCCGGCAGCGGGCCCACCTCGCCCATGCCCGCGGCAGGCCGGTACACGAAACCCACCGGCAGGCGCCACGGCGCCTCGGAGAACAGGTGCTCGCTGCCGGCCGGCACGCTGGCCGCATCG
>DATKFT010001110.1:0-3200 GCA_035544335.1 Pseudorhodoferax sp. | reverse complement strand
CGCGTCCGACGGCAGCACGCAGGCCACGTCGTGCGCGCAGCCCGGCACCACGGTCAGCGTGCGCGGTGTGGGCGGCTGCAGCAGCTGCTGCTCGTAGGCCGCATAGCCCTGGGCGCGCTGCAGGCGGTAGGGGCCTTGCAGCTGCGCGGCGCAGCCGTGGTCCAGCCGCTTGTCGGCCGTGCCGGGGCCGGGGCCGCTGTCCAGCGCACCGGCGAGGTAGGCCAGGTCGGCCGCGCGGTAGCGCGCACGCAGCGCCGCGGCGTCCTGGCCCAGCGCGGCGGGCAGGCCGGCCGTGCCGTACTTCCATTGGTCGTAGCGCGCGCAGGCGGCGGCTTCGGGCTGGCGCAGGGCCAGCGCGCAGGTGCCCGGATACTGCGCCGCCGGGCCGCAGGCCGACGGATCGACGGGCTGGCCACCCTGCAGTGCCTGCGGCCGCACGGGGTCGAAGTACAGCCAGGTGCCGGGTGAGGCGACCACATGGCGCAGCCGCATGCCGGCCGGTGCGGCCGCGGAGAAGGCCGCATGGCGCTGCAGCAGCTGGGCGCCGGCCGAGAAGCCGGCCAGCGTGATGCCGCGCAGGCCGGGCCAGCGCCGGGCCAGCTCGGCCACCAGCGCGTCGAGTGCGGCGAACGAGCTGATGGGCGCGGGGCCTTGCGAGGCCTCGCCGGCCAGCCAGCCGCCGCAGCGCCACAGCGCATCGCCGGGCTGCGCGGGCTGCTCGCCCGGCGTGCGGCAGCGCTGGGCCTGGTCGGCCGCGACCTGGAACAGCGGCGCCACGACGAGCACGCGGCCTTGCAGGCCGGCCGCCTGCACAGCCGCCAGGCCCGCGTTGAAGCTGTGCGCGGCGTCGCGTGGATAGCCGTGCATGACGAGCAGGGCCGTCTCGGGCGCCGGCGCGGCGCCGGGTTGCTGCGACACGTAGTAGGCCAGCTGGCCCGCGCCCTGGGGCAGCGCCAGGCGCAGCAGGCAGCCGGCGGGCTGGGCCTGGCGGTCACAGGGGACGCCGGGGTCGCTGGCCGGCGTGGACGGCACAGAGGAGGCCGCGGCCTGAGCCGACAGCGCCGCAGCTGCCAGCAACAGGCCCATGGCGTGCAGCAGCAGCGGGTGCATGGGGCGGGGCCTCAGGGTCGGGTGGGCGCCAGCGCGGGGCTGGCCGTCCTGGAGCGTACCAGCAGCACGGCGCCCGCGGCCACGAGACAGGCCGCGCCGGCCGTGAACAGCGCCGGCGTGTACGAGGCCATCACCGAACGCGACAGGCCCGCGCCATAGGCTGCGACCGCCGCGCCGAGCTGGTGCGAGGCGAACACCCAGCCGAAGACCAGGCTGGCGCGTTCGGGGCCGAACTCTGCGGCCGCGAGCTTGACCGTGGGCGGCACGGTGGCGATCCAGTCCAGCCCGTAGAACACCGCGAACAGCGACAGGCCCGCGATCGTGAACTCCGAGTACGGCAGCCAGAACAGCGAGAGCCCGCGCAGGCCGTAGTACCAGAACAGCAGCTTGCGGCTGTCGTAGCGGTCCGACAGCCAGCCCGACAGCGTGGTGCCGATCAGGTCGAAGATGCCCATCATGGCCAGCACCGAGGCCGCCGGCACCGGCCCCAGCCCATAGTCGCCGCACAGCGAGATGAAGTGGGTCTGCACCAGGCCGTTGGTGCTGAGCCCGCAGATGAAGAAGGTGCCGGCCAGCACCCAGAAGGCCGGCACGCGCGAGGCGCTGGCCAGGGTCTGGAACGGCAGCTTCCAGTCCGCGCGGGACGCGCTCTGGGCCGGCGGGGCATCGGGCGCGGCGCCATAGGCGGCCAGGCCCAGCTGGGCCGGGCTGTCGCGCATGAACAGCAGCACGAGCACGAACACCAGCGCCGAGGCCGCGACCACGGGCAGCAGCGCCCAGCGCCAGCCGTGCTGCTCGATGAGCCAGGCCGCCAGCGGCAGGAACAGCAGCTGGCCCGTGGCGCTGCTGCCGGCCAACAGACCCATGACCAGGCCCCGGCGCTGCACGAACCAGCGGTTGGCCACCGTGGCGCCCAGCACCATGGCCGTGAGCCCGGTGCCAAAGCCCAGCACCAGGCCCCAGAGCACGAAGGCCTCGCCCAGCGAATGCATGTACAGGCCCAGCAGCAGCGCACTGGCGATCACGGCGGCCGCGAAGGCCACCACGCGCGAGACGCCGTAGCGCAGCAGCACGACGGCCGCGAACGGGCCCAGCAGGCCGTACAGCGCAAAGCGCGTGGCGAAGACCGAGGACAGCTCGGTCGTGCTCCAGCCGAACTCCCTGGACAGCGGCTGCATGAGTGCGCCGGGCAGGCCCAGCGCGGCCGAGGTCACGAGCATGGCCAAAAAAGTGACGGCCGCAATGGCCCAGGCGTAGTGGATTCCACGGCGCGCCAGTAGCGCGGCAAGACGGTGGGCCAGCATGGTGTGTAGGGGATTTTGAGGTGGCGAGGGTTTCAATGATAATGACTGCAATCAAAAACTGTCAAAGAATTTGTCAACACAGGGGCATGCGATGAAAGTGACCAAGGAACAGGCGCAGCAGAACCGGCAGGCCTTGCTCGAGGCCGCGGGCCAGCTGTTCAAGCAGCACGGCATCGACGGCGTGGGCGTGGCCGACGTGTGCCGCCAGGCCGGGCTCACGCATGGCGCGCTGTACAAGCACTTCACGGACAAGCAGGACCTGGCGGCCCAGGCCTTCGCGCACGCCTTCGGCGCGGGCCGCGCGCGCGCGCGGCAGGCCAGCGCGGCCCCATCGTCGGCGTCGGCGCCCACGCTGGCGCCCACGCTGGACCGCTACCTGAGCCGGGCCGTGCGCGACGACATGGCCCGGGGCTGCCCGCTCGTGGCGACGGCCTGCGAGACCGGGCGCCAGGGCGAGGGCGTCAGCCGCAGCTATGCCGATGCATTCACCGAGCTGCGTGCGGACGTGCAGGCCCAGCTGCCCGCGCAGGGCTCCGAGACCGAGCGCCAGGCGCTGGCCAGCACGGTGGTTGCGGCGCTGGTCGGTGCGATGGCGCTTTCGCGCGGCATGGTCAAGGCCGACCGCGACCAGGCCGACGCCGTGCTTGCGCAGGTGCGCAGCATGCTGGCCGGCCTGGGCGGCCTGGCCGAAGGCTGATCAGCCCGGGACTGCGCGCTGCATCCGCAAGGCACGGCCCCCCTCGGGCTGTCCATGCCTGCGCAGGCAGGCTTGGAGCTGCAGCCCTC
>DATKFT010001109.1:0-5751 GCA_035544335.1 Pseudorhodoferax sp. | reverse complement strand
TCGCGAAGCGGTACTTCAGGCGCATGAAGTCGTCCGCGTTCGGCACCTGCAGCTCGTGGCGGTAAGGCTCCAGGGAGGGGAAGTCGGTCCAGGGACCGACGCCGATGGACGTGTAGTACGCGACCGCGGCGTCGAGGTCGGGCACCACGACGCAGATGTGGTGCAGCGCTTGGAAGAGCGAGGGGCTTGTCATGCAGGATGTCCGAGGGAGGATCGGCGTTGTCGCCGCGCCTCAGTGCTGAAGAATCTTGTCCAGGAAGTCCTTGGTGCGCGGCTGGCGCGCCTCGGGACGGCCGAAGAACTCATCCTTCGTGCAGTCCTCCAGGATGCGGCCGCCCACGTCGATGAAGATCACGCGGTTCGCCACCTTGCGCGCAAAGCCCATCTCGTGGGTCACGCACATCATGGTCATGCCTTCCCTGGCCAGGCTCACCATCACGTCCAGCACCTCGCCGACCATTTCGGGGTCCAGCGCCGAGGTCGGCTCGTCGAACAGCATCACCTGCGGGTCCATGGACAGCGCGCGCGCGATGGCCACGCGCTGCTGCTGGCCGCCCGAGAGCTGGCCCGGGAACTTGTGCTTGTGCGCCATGAGGCCCACGCGGTCCAGCATCTGCAGCCCGCGCCGCTCGGCCTCGTCGGACGAACGGCCCAGCACCTTGACCTGCGCGAGGGTGAGGTTCTCGGTCACGGACAGGTGCGGGAACAGCTCGAAGTGCTGGAACACCATGCCGACCTTGGAACGCAGCTTGGGCAGGTCGGTCTTGGGGTCGCTGACCTGGATGCCGTTGACGGTGATCTCACCCTTCTGGATCGGCTCCAGCGCGTTGACGGTCTTGATCAGCGTGGACTTGCCCGAGCCCGAGGGACCGCAGACCACCACCACGTCGCCCTTGTCGATGCTCACGTTGCAGTTGTTGAGCACCTGCACGGGCCCGTACCACTTGGACACGTTGCGGAGTTCAATCATTCTTGGGGCCATGGGAGGTTCTGTGGAAAGAGGCGGTGGGAGTCAGCGCACGATGGCAATGCGCGCCTGCAGGCGCTTGACCAGGCGCGAAAACGTGAAACAGCAGACCAGGTAGACCGCGGCGACGGCCAGGTACAGCTCGTGCGGGCGGCCGTCGCGCTTGGCGACGAAGTCGGCGGCGCCGAAGAAGTCCTTGATGGACAGGACCGAGACCAGCGACACGTCCTGGAACAGCACGATGGTCTGGCTGAGCAGGATGGGCAGCACGTTGCGCACGGCCTGCGGCAGCACGATGTGGGCCATCATCATCCAGTAGCCCATGCCCAGCGCACGGCCTGCGGCCATCTGACCGGAGGGCACCGACAGGATGCCGGCCCGCATGATTTCGCAGAAGTAGCAGGCTTCGAAGATGATGAAGGTCACCACGCAGGACGTCACCGGGTCGATTTCGATGGGCCGGCTGGCACCGGTCGCCCAGGCACCGATGAACGGCACCAGGAAGTAGAACCAGAAGATCACGAGCAGCAGTGGCACGGAGCGCACGCCGTTGACCCAGGCGCCGACGAGCATGCTCAGCGCCTTGTGCTTGGACAGCCTGGCCATGGCCAGCAGCGTGCCCAGCAGCAGGCCGCCCAGCGCGGAGATCACGGTGATCCGGATCGTGAACCAGAAGCCCTGGACCAGCATGGGCCAGGCGCGGACGAGAACGTCGAGGTCGAAGTCCATGCGGCCCTCAGCGTCCGGTCTGGCCGTAGCCCGGCATCTGCGTCGATTTCTCGAGCATGGACATCAGCTTCACGGCGCTCAGGTTGACCGCGAGATACAGGATGGTGGCGGCCGTGAAGGCCTCGAACGGCTGGAAGGTCATCTCCTGCAGCGAGCGCGTGGCCGCCATGAGCTCGACCACCGCGATCGTGAACGCCACCGAGGTGTTCTTGATGATGTTGACGAACTCGTTGGTCAGCGCCGGAATGACGCGCCGGAACGCCACGGGCAGCAGCACGAGGCGGTAGACCTGGGCCGGCGCCATGCCCATGGCCATGGCCGCGCTGGTCTGGCCGCGCGGAATGGACTGGATGCCTGCGCGCACCTGCTCGGCCACGCGCGCCGAGGTGAACAGCGCCAGGCACAGGATGGCGGCCATGACGTTGTAGCGGTCCCAGGCCTTCACGGCGCTGGCCGCGGCGTCGGGCAGCAGATCGGGCGCCACATAGAACCAGAGGAACATCTGGACGATGAGCGGGATGCTGCGCAGGACCTCGACGTAGGCATCGGCCAGGCGCGCGAGCTTGCCGGCCGGCACGGTGCGGGCGATGCCCACCACCGTGCCGAGCACCAGCGCGATGCACCAGGCACTCAGGCCCACGACCAAGGTCCACACCAGGCCGTAACCGAGCGTCCCCAGGTAGGTGGCGCTTCCGTCGGCCGACGGACTCCACAGGACAGACCAATTCCAGTTGTACATGATGGACGCTCGAATCCGCTGGCCCGGCCTTTACTCGATGCCCTTGTCGCTGGGGTTGGCCAGCAGCTCGCCCAGCGCCTTGGTCATCGGGAAGTTCAGGTTCACGTTCTTCGGCGGGATGGGCGCCATGAACCACTTGGCGTAGATCTTCTGGAAGTCGCCGCTCTTGGCCAGCGCCGCCAACGTGCGGTCCACGACGGCCTTGAACTGCGGGTCGTCCTTGCGGATGACCAGGCCGTAGGGCTCGGAACGCAGCGCGTCGTCAACGATGCGGAAGTCGCCGGGCTTGCTGCTGTTGGCGATCAGCGAGGCCAGCAGGATGTCGTCCATCACGAAGGCCTGGGCACGGCCCGTGCTGAGCATCAGGAAGGACTGGGCGTGGTCGGGGCTGGTTAGCTTCTTGATCTCGATCTTCCTGTCCTGCTCGAACTTGCTCAGCAGCGCGATCGAGGTCGACGCGGCGGTCACGGCCGCGGTCTTGCCGGCGAGGTCGCTGAACTTCTCGACGCCACCGTCCTTGCGCACGGCGGCGCGGATGCTGGACACGAAGATCGTGTTGCTGAACGCGATCTGCTTCTGGCGCTCCACCGTGTTCGTCGCAGGGCCGCAGACGATGTCCACGCTCTGGTTCTGCAGCAGCGGAATCTGCGTGCTGAGGTTGACGGGGCGCAGCACGACCTTCACATCGGGCTTCTTGAGCTCGGTCTTCACGGCCTCGACGACCTGGGCGCACAGGTCCATCGCGAAGCCGACCGGCTTGCCGTCGTCCAGCAGGTAGGAGAAGGGCACGGACGATTCGCGGTGCCCGATGCGGATCTCGCCGGTTTCCTGGATGCGTTGCAGCGTGCCGGCGGGCGCCTGGGCCTGGGCCAGGGCAGTGGCGGTCAGTGCGCTGACGAATAGAACTTTGCGAACGAATTGCATGGCGGGCTCCGAAGGAAAAGGCACTTGCCGGTTGATGAAGAACGGGTGGAAAACGAAGGCGGCGGCGCTCAGCGCGAGCGCGACTTGTCGATGCGGTCGCGCAGGCCGTGGTAGCGCGTGGCCACCGCGACGCCGAGCGCGCGGAACGCGTGGAAGGCGAAGGGCTGCATGGGGCTGGGCTGCAGCGCCATCTGGCGCAGGTCCGCGCCCAGCAGCCGCTCGGCCAGGAGCTTGCCGACGGCGGTGGAGATGCCGATGCCGCGGCCGTTGCAGCCCAGCGCGCAGATGACGCCATCGGCTGTTTCGTGGATGTGCGGCATGTGGTCGTTGGTCACGGCGAAGAAGCCGCTCCAGGCGAACTCCCACTGCAGCGCGCCCAGGTGGCCCCACATCTGCGCCGCCGCGGCATGCAGGCGCGGCACGATGGAGGAATGGTCCAGCGTCGCGGTCGCGCCGGAGCCACCCATGACCAGGCGCTGGTCGGGCGAGATCCGGAACGAGGTGAGCAGCCGCCTGGTATCGGAGGCGCACTGGCGGCCCGGCAGGATGGTCTCGAGCATGCGCTGGGGCAGTGGCGCCGTGGCGACCTGCGCGGTCCGCACGGGGACCATGGCCTTGCGCAGGCCGGGCACCATGTCGTCGGCATAGGCGGCCGTGGCCACGATGACCTGGCGCGCCGCGATGCTGCCGCCCGTGCAGTCGACGATCCACTGCGCGCCCTGCTTGCGCATCGCGGTCGCCGCGGTGTTCGCGTGCACGGCGGCGCCCAGCGCCACGGCCGTCTTCGCCAGGCCGCGCGCGTAGGCCAGCGGGTTGATGCTGCCGCCCCGGCGGTCGATCCAGCCCGCCTGGAAGATCGGCGTGCCCAGCAGGGAGGGCAGGTCGGCGGCCCGCAGCATTTCCACCGGAGCGCCACGGCGGGACCATTGCGCGCAGCGGTCGGCGATGCGGCTGGCACCGATGTCCGTGTAGGCCGGCTGGATCCAGCCCTTGTGGACGGGGCTGCAATCGATGCCGTACCTGGCGATGGTGTCGAACACCAGGCCCGGTGCGCGGCCGCCGAAGGCAACCAGGGCCTCGGCCCCGGCCCCGTAGCGCGCGGCGATCTCGTCGGGGTCCCACTTGAACCCGGGGATGACCTGGCCGTTGTTGCGGCCGGAAGCGCCCCAGCCCGGCTCGGCGGCGTCGATGACGACGACGGAGCGCCCCGCTTCGCGCAAGGTGATGGCGGCCATCTGCCCCGTGAAGCCGCCGCCGACGATGGCGACGTCGGCCTCCACCCGTCCCTTCAGCGGCGGGCAGGACACCAGGGGCGGCGCGCTCAGGCGCCAGACGGTCTCAGGCAGTTCCGGCAGCTCGCCGGCGAGTGGTCGTGCCACGGTCAGGCTCCTGCGCGTCCTGCGCGCGCGCGCAAGGGCTGGCCCGAACGGGCCGGGGTGGCGGGCCCGGTGCAGGCCTGGGGCCGTGCGGGCGCCTGGACGCCGGCATGGGCGCACAGGCGCGGGCTCAAGGGGCTAGCGGTGGTCATGGCTTCTGGGTGGTTCGGCTTGGGTCCAAGATTGGATCCATGGTTGTGCGCAATGCACGTTCTTGGTGCATGGGGGGCGCTGTGCGCCGGCCCCATTCTTCCTCTTGCAAGAAGTGATCCAGGTTTGGATCCAATAAAGGATGCGAGTGTCCAGGGCCAGGGGCCGTGTGCCATCAGGGTTTACCCGATAGCTCGCGCGCCAATTCGCCCGCGCGCGTGCGGGCCGCCTGGACGGCCGCGCCCAGCGCCTCGGGGGTGCGCTGCGCGTCGAGCACCGCCAGGGCCGCCTCGGTCGTGCCGCGCTTGGAGGTCACGCGTTCGCGCAGCAGGCCGAAGGGCTCGCCCAGCCTGGACTGCTCCAGGGCCCCCAGCGCCGTGCGCAGCACCAGATCGCGCGCGGTGGCGGCATCGAAGCCGACGCGCTCGGCCGCAGCCTGGAAGGCCTCCAGGAAATGGAACACGTAGGCCGGCCCGCTGCCGGTCACGGCGGTCACGGCGTCCAGCCGCTCGTCGTCGGCCACCCAGAAGCAGTGCCCGGCGGCGGCGAGCGTGGACTCGGCGGTCCGGCGGTCCGCCTCGGACACGCCGCGCGCGGCCACAAGGCCCGTGACACCCGCGCCGACCAGCGCCGCGGTGTTCGGCATGGCGCGGACCACGCGCGGGCTGCCGAGCCAGCGGGCCAGCGTCAGCACCGGCAGACCGGCGGCGATGCTGACGTGCAGCGCGGGGCCGAGGTGCGCCCGCGCGTCTTCCAGGGCCTGCTGCAGGACCTGCGGCTTGACGGCCCAGACCACGAGTTCGACGCCGGCCAGGCGTTCGTCGGCGGCGGCGGCCGTCTGCACCCGCAGCTCGCGTTCGAGCCGG
>DATKFT010001108.1:0-5092 GCA_035544335.1 Pseudorhodoferax sp. | reverse complement strand
CGCGATGCTATGGTCTGAACCGAGCGCTTGCTTGGTTTTGTTTTGAGCACGCTTAGCGTAACGCATAGAACGAATTTCCGGCGCTGTACTGGCGTAGGTAAAGACAGGTTCGTTGCATCTCCTGCCTCGCGGGTTCGCCAGACCGACGTCGACAAAAACTTCGCACATATAAAGGCGAGGAGACAAATGGTGGATCAGTCCGACAGCACTCCCTTGCTGGAGGTGGATGGGGTCACACTGGCGTTCGGCGGAGTCAAGGCGCTTACGGGCGTGGGCTTTCGCGTGGCGCCCGGGTCCATCACCACGGTCATCGGCCCCAATGGCGCGGGCAAGACCTCGCTGTTCAACACCATCTCGGGCTTCTACCGGCCCCAGGCCGGCAGCGTGGAGTTCGAGGGCACCGACATCACGCGCGTGCCGGCCCCGCGCCGCGCGGCCATGGGCCTGGCGCGCAGCTTCCAGAACATCGCGCTGTTCCGCGGCATGACGGTGCTGGACAACATCAAGCTGGGCCGCCACGCGCACCTGAAGACCAACGTGTTCGACGCGCTGTTCTACCTGGGCCGCGCGCGCCGCGAGGAGGCCGAACTGCGCCGCGAGGTCGAGGAGAAGATCATCGACTTCCTGGAGATCGACCACATCCGCCATGCGCCTGTGGCCGCCCTGCCCTACGGCCTGCAAAAGCGCGTGGAAATGGCGCGTGCGCTGGCCATGCTGCCCAAGGTGCTGATGCTGGACGAGCCCGTGGCCGGCATGAACCGCGAGGAGACCGAGGACATGGCGCGCTTCATCCTCGACCTGCGGCGCGAATGGGGCATCACCGTGCTCATGGTCGAGCACGACATGGCCATGGTCATGGACCTGTCGGACCATGTGGTGGTGCTGAACTTCGGCCAGGTCATCGCGCAGGGCAAGCCGGCGCAGGTGCAGGCCGACCCCGAGGTCGTGCGCGCCTACCTGGGTGCCAGCGACGTGGGCGCGCTGCGCGCCAAGCTGCGCGGCCAGCCGGCCGTTGCCGCCTGAAGGCCCCGGAGCCACACCGATGGACTGGGCCTACCTGTTCGAGATCGCGCTGACCGGCATCGCCGGCGGCGGCCTCTATGCGCTGGCCGCGCTGGCCTTCGTGCTCGTCTACAAGGCCACGCGCGTGGTCAACATCGCCATCGGCGAGATGCTCATGGTCGGCGCCTACCTGTTCTTCGCGTTCGCCGCCACCATGGCGCTGCCGATCTGGCTGGCCGTGCTGGGCGCCGTGCTGGGCACGGGCCTCTTGGGCGCCGTGGTCGAGCGCACCATGATCCGCCCGCTCATGGGCGAGCCGCCGATCTCGGTCTTCATGGTCACCGTGGGCCTGGCCTCCATCCTCGTGGGGCTCGTGGAGATCATCTGGACCGCGGACCAGCGCCGGCTGCCCGAGTTCTTCCCGACCGCGCCCGTGATGGTGGGCGAGGCCTTCCTCGCGCCCAAGGTGGCCTACGGCGCGCTGGCCGCGCTCGTGCTCATCGCGCTCGTGCTGCTGTTGTTCCGCTTCTGGCGCGGCGGCGTGGCCTTGCGCGCCACGGCCTCGGACCAGGGTGCGGCCACCATGATGGGCATCAACGTGCCGCGCGTGTTCTCGCTGGCCTGGGTGGCCTCGGCCATGATCGCGGCCGTCGCCGGCATCGTGGTCGGCGCCATCGGCGGCATCTCCTCGTCCATGGGCGTGTTCGGCCTGTCGGTGCTGGTCGTCGTGATCGTGGGCGGGCTGGACAGCGTGCTCGGCGCGCTGGTCGGCGGCCTGTTCATCGGCCTCATCGAGGCCCTGGCCGGCGCCTACCTGGGCGGTGAATACAAGCTGCTGGCCACCTTCATCGTGCTGGTGCTCGTGCTGATGGTGCGGCCCTACGGGCTGTTCGGCACGCACGAGATCGAGAGACTATGACCCCCCTCGTCTCTTGCTCACTGCGTGTCGCCGAATCCCCCCTCAAGGGGGCGCGCCCAGCGGCCCGGCAGAGCCGGTTCCGCGGGCGCTCCCGAACGGGCTTCGCTCCGCTTGCCGGATCCATCCTGCGTACAGCAGGTCCTTGCATCTACTGACGCGGTTGAGCCATGCGCATCGGACCGCTCAAACAAAGCTACGTCGCCGACGCGGCGCTGTTCGACTCGACCACGCAGAAGACCTGGCTGGCCATCGCCGCCGCGCTGCTCGTGCTGTTCCCGTTCGTGGCCAGCGACTACTGGCTCTACCTGGCCTGCCTGGTCGCGATCAACGTGGCCAGCGCCACGGGCCTCAACATCCTGACGGGCTACACGGGCCTCGTGAGCCTGGGCCAGGCCGCCTTCATGGGCCTGGGCGCCTACACGGTCGCCATCCTGCAGACGCGCTACGGCACGCCCTTCCTGCTCAACCTGCTGGCCGGCGGCGGGGTGGCCATGCTGGGCGGCATCGTGGTCGGCCTGCCCTCGCTGCGCGTGAAGGGCCTGTACCTCGCGATCGCGACGATCGCGGCCTCGTTCATCGCGCATTTCCTGTTCGCCAACCTCAAGCTCACAGGCGGCACGACCGGGCTGTCGCTGACACCGGCCACGGTGTTCGGCCTGCCGCTGGACACCTCGTTCCGCATCTACTGGCTCATCGTGCCCGTCACGCTGCTCATGGTGCTGGGCGCGGCCAACCTGTTCCGCACGCGCGTGGGCCGGGCCTTCATCGCCGTGCGCGACCGCGACATCTCGGCCGAGGTGCTGGGCATCCACCTGCTGCGCACCAAGCTGCTGTCGTTCGCGCTGTCGTCCTTCTACGCAGGCGTGGCGGGCGGACTCTGGGCCTACTTCTTCCGCGTGGTGACGCCCGAGAGCTTTCCGCTGCTGATGTCGATCTTCTTCCTGGCCGCCATCATCGTCGGCGGCATGGGCTCCATCCTGGGCGGCATCCTGGGCGCGGTGTTCATGACCATGGTGCCCGAGCTGCTCAAGCTCGTGTTCGACCTGCTGCCGGGCGGCACCGAGATGACGGTGTTCCTCTCGCCCGTGCGCACCGTCGTGTTCGGCCTGCTGATCGTCGGCTTTCTGGTGTTCGAGCCGCAGGGGCTCGCCGAAATGTGGCGGCGGATCCGCCGCTTCTTCCATCTCTGGCCCTTTAGAAACTGACAGGAGACGCGCCATGCATGCTGACAAGTCCGCCACTTCCCTGCGCCGCCGCAGCCTCGTGCTCGGTGGCGGCGCCGCGCTCGCCGCCGGTGCGCTGCCGCTTCGCGTGCAGGCCCAGGGCGAGGACATCGTGATCGGTGGCTCCATCCCGATGACGGGCGTGTTCGCTTTCGCGGGCATCGGCATCAACGCCGGCATCGCCGACTACGTGAAGATCGCCAACGACGCGGGCGGCATCAAGGGCCGCAAGCTGCGCTACGTGCCCGAGGACACGGGCTACAAGGTCGACGTCTCGGTGGCGGCCTACAAGAAGATCACGAGCCAGAACAAGGTCAACCTGTACTACGGCGACTCCACGGGCTTTGCCAAGACCATCAACCCCGAGCTGGACCGCAACGGCCAGATCCTGATGGCCGGCGCCTCGTTCGCCACCGAGCTCAACAACCCGGCCAAGTACCCCAACCAGTTCCTGGTCGGGCCCGACTACACCGAGATGTTCGGCATCCTGCTCAAGCACATCGCCAAGGAAAAGCCCGGCGCCAAGGTGGCCTTCGTCTACTCGGACTCGGAGTTCGGCCGCGACCCGATCGAGGCCAGCGAGGCGGCCGCCAAGAAGCTGGGCCTGTCGGTGCCGATCAAGATCATGACGCCGGCCGGCAGCGTGGACGTGTCCACCGAGGTCATCAAGCTGCGCCGCGCCGCGCCCGACTACACGATCTTCCACGGCTACATCCTCGCGCCCATCCCCGAATTCATCCAGCAGGGCAAGCAGCAGGGCATGACGAGCAAGTGGATGGGCACCTTCTGGACCATGGACAGCTCCACCGTCATGAAGATGGGCGAGGCCGGCGACGGCTTCATGGGCGTGATGCCGTTTCGCTACTACTACGACACCGAGAAGGCGCCCATGCTCGAGAAGATCCGCGCGCTGCGCCCGGAGTACCAGAGCACGGCCTACATCCAGGGCTTTCTGACGGCCATGCTGTTCACGGAAGCGGCCAAACGCACGCTGGACGCGGGCAAGCCGCTGGACGGCAAGAACCTCAAGGCCGCGCTGAACACGATCAAGGACTTCGACACGGGCGGCTTGATCGGCACGCCGATCACGATCAGCGGCAACTCCATCCCCGTGGGCCGCGTGTACCGCGCGGACATGAAGGCGCAGAAGATGGTCGCGGCTTCCGACTGGATCAAGCTGTAAATGCGCCCACCCCGTTTGGCTGGCGCACTGCGTGTCGCCATCCCATCCCCCTCCAGGGGCGCCGCCAGCGGCCTGGCAGAGCCAGTTCCGCGGCGTCTGCTGGCATGGCCTGCTCCGCGGCCTTCCGCACCGCTGCGTGCGGGGGACCGCTGAAGCCAAGTTCACGGCACTGCCATGCACGCGACGCCTTCCATTCTTGAAGTCAACAACATCGAGGTGGTCTACAACAAGGTCGTGCAGGTGCTGCGCGGCCTGTCGCTGGCCGTGCCGCGCGGGCAGATCGTGGCGCTGCTGGGCAGCAACGGGGCTGGCAAATCCACCACCTTGAAAGCCATCTGCGGCCTGCTGCCGCTGGAAGACGGCGAGCTGCAGGCCGGGCAGATCCGCTTCGACGGCGCAGCCACCGATGCACAGCCCGCGCACCAGCTGGTGCGCCGGGGCCTGGCCCATGTGATGGAAGGCCGGCGCGTGTTCGAGGACCTCACGGTGGAGGACAACCTCGTGGCCGCCACCTACGCGTTGACCGGCCGCCGGGCCGCGCCACGCGACTTCGACGCGGTCTACGCCTACTTTCCGCGCCTGCACGAACGCCGCAAGGGCCTGGCCGGCTACCTGTCGGGCGGCGAGCAGCAGATGCTCGCGATCGGCCGCGCGCTCGTGGCCGAGCCCCAGCTGATCCTGCTCGACGAACCCTCGCTGGGCCTGTCGCCCATGCTGGTCGAGGAGATCTTCACCATCATCGCGCGCATCAACGCCGAGCGCGGC
>DATKFT010001107.1:0-3163 GCA_035544335.1 Pseudorhodoferax sp. | reverse complement strand
GTGAAGCGTGTGCCCAGTGCCCGCACGCTGCCATGCCGTGTCTCGACCATGAAGGGCGGCGCGGCCGGCGCCGTCCGCACCAGGATCTCGCCCGCGCGCAGCCGCAGCAAACGCGCCTGCGGCCCGTAGGCCAGGTCGACGGCGCTGCCGGCGTTCAGTTCCAGGGCGCTGCCGTCGGGCAGTTGCAGGCTGCGCCGCTCGCCGGTGCCGGTGCGCAGGTCCGCGCCCAGTGCGGCCAGCCAGTCGCCGCTGGCGTCGCCGCCGACCTGCCAGGCCACGGTGCCGGCCGCGCCGCCGGCGAACAGCAGCAGCGCCAGCTGGCGCAGCGCGCGGCGCCGGCCCTCGGGATGGCTGGCCCGCGCGGCCTGCGCCAGCACGCGGGTGGCGGGCGTGTCGGCCAGCGGCTGCAGGCGCTGGCCCATGGCCTCGATGCGCTGCCAGGCACGCTCGTGCTGGGCGTCGGCCGCGCGCCAGGCCTGCAGCTGCGCGAGCAGCCGGCCGCGCGCGGGGGCGTCCAGGCCATCGGACTGCAGCTCCACCAGCCATTCGGCGGCCGCCAGCTGGACGGCGGGCGCGATGCCCAGCGGCGCCATGCTCATTCCGCCAGGAAGCACACCTGCACCAGCGCGCGGGCGATGTGGCGCTTGACCGTGGGCACCGACAGGCCCAGTTCGGCCGCGATGTCGGTCTGCCGCATGCCGTCGATCTGCGACAGCAGGAAGGCCTGGCGCACCGGCAGCGGCAGCCGGCCCAGCAAGCGGTCCACCTCGACCAAGGTCTGCAGCACGATGGCGCGCCGCTCGGGTGACTGCGCCAGCGGCTCGGGCAGCGCGGCCAGCCAGGCCTGCTCCACATTGCGGCGCCGGTACAGCCCGACCACCAGCCCGTGCGCGATGGTCGTCAGCAGCGCCCGCGGTTCGCGGATCTCGCCCAGCGCCTGCGGCCCGCGCACGGCCAGCCGCACATAGGTGTCCTGCGCCAGGTCGGCCGCGTCGAAGGCATTGCCCAGGCGGCGCTGCAGCCAGCCCCGCAGCCAGCGGTGGTGGTCGCAGTACAGCGCCTGGAGGGTGAGGCAGGACATGCGGGGTCTGCGATGATGAGAGTGATTCGCATTGGATTGTCGGCGATGCCGGTGGCGGCCGGCATACTCGGCGCTTTCGTCCCTCCGCCCATGCCCGTCGAGACGCTGCGCCACTCCTTCACTGTCGATGCCTTCGCCAGCTTCACCTTGGCCATCTTGCTGCTGTTCGTGGGCAAGGGCCTCGCGCAGCGCTACGGCGTGCTGCGCCGCTACAGCATCCCCGATGCCGTGGTCGGCGGTGTGTGCTGCGCGGCCGGGGTCTGCGCGCTGTACTACGGGCTGCGCGTGCAGGTGGTGTTCGCGCTGGGCGCGCGCGACATGCTGCTGCTGTACTTCTTCGCCGCGATCGGCCTGTCGACCGACGTGCGCACGCTGGGGCAGGGCGGCCGTGCACTCGTGGTGCTGCTGGCGCTGGCCACGGGCTTCATGCTGCTGCAGAACCTGGCGGGCATGGCGGTCGCGGGCGCCTTCGGCATGGACCCGCGGGCCGGGCTCATGGCCGGGTCGATCTCGCTGACGGGCGGTGTGGGCACCACCCTGGCCTGGACCCCGCATTTCGTCGAGCGCCTGGGCATCGCCGCGGCCGGCGAGCTGGGCCTGGCGGCCAACATGCTGGGCATGATCGCCGCCTGCGTGATCGGCGGTCCGATCGCGCTGTACCTGATCCGCCGCCACGGCGTGCGGCCGTCGGAGCAGGCGGAGCTGGAGGTCGGCGTGCGGCACCGCGACGAGGCCCGCGCGCGGCTGGACTACCACGGTGTGCTGCTCGCGCTGCTGTGGCTCAACATCGCGCTGATGCTGGGCCAGGGCATCTCGGCGCTGATCGCGGGCACCGGGCTCAAGCTGCCGGACTTCGTGGGCTGCCTGATGGCCGGCATCGCGCTGCGCGGCGCGGGCGACCTGTTGGGCCCGGACCGCCTGCGGCTGTGGCGCTGGCACCGCATGCAGCCCGGCGTGGCGCTGATCTCGGACATCGCGCTCGGCATGTTCATCACCATGGCCCTGATGGGTCTGCAGCTGTGGGCCCTGCAACCCATCCTGGGCTTCATCGCCGCCGTGATGGCGGTGCAACTGGTGCTGGCCGTCGCGTTCACGGTGTTCGTGGTGTTCCGCGCGATGGGCCGCGACTACGAGTCGGCCGTGGTCTGCGCAGGCTTTGGCGGCATCGCACTGGGCTCGACCGCCACCGCGATCGCCAACATGACGGCCGTGACGCGTGAATACGGCGCGGCGCCGCGCGCCTTCATCGTCGTGCCGCTGGTCTGCGGCTTCTTCATCGACCTGGCCAACGCGCTCGTGATCGGCTGGCTGGCGCGCTGATCCCGGGCCGCACCTGGCCCTAGCCAGGTGCAAAATTTCTGCGTAATTTGTTGCAAATTGTGCCTATGATCCGGCCGCATCGGCAACAGATCGGCGCGGGCGGTGTGCCTGCGGGCCTCCGCTGGCATGGCCGATCCCATGACAAAAAAGGAGACTTGCATGCGCTTCGGTGTCCGTCTGTTGATGTGTTCCTTGGTGCCTGCGGCGCTCTTCGTCGTGGCGCTGCTCGTCAGCCTGTGGGGGCTGCTGCGCACGCAGGGCGACTTCGACCGCTTCATCCAGCAGGAGCAGGCGGTGGCCAATGGCCTCAACGAGATGTATGCCCAGGGCCTGCAGATGGGCCAGGCGCTGCGCAACACCGTGCTGGACCCGGCCAACAAGCGCGCCTACGACAACCTCACGGCCGCGCAGGAGGCCTATGAGCAGGCAGCGCGCGACGTGGCGGCACGTGCGGCCGGCACGCCGCTGCAGGCCACGCTGGGCGAGATCGGCAAGCTGCGTGCGGTCCAGGCGGCCAAGCAGGCCCAGGTGCTGACCGCGGTGCGCGGTGGCGATCTCGCGGGCGCAGGCCGCCTGCTCAACGCCGAGGAGACGCCGGCCTGGCGCGCGCTGCGCGCCGTGCTCATGGAGCAGATCGCCAAGGGCCGCGAGGCCTCGCTGGCCGCGCACGACCGCACGCAGGCCGACGCACGCCGCAACACCTGGCTGGCCGCGGCGCTGGCCCTGGCGGCCGCGCTCGTGGCGGCCGCCATGTGCTGGCTG
>DATKFT010001106.1:0-9679 GCA_035544335.1 Pseudorhodoferax sp. | reverse complement strand
GATGGCGACTGGCCGGCGCTGCGCCTGGCCTTCGAGGCCTGGCTGGCACCCAGCAACTTCGACGCCGCGGGCGCGCAGCGCCGCACGCTGGCCGCGCTGCGCGCGGCGCACGGCGGCGCGCCCCGTGCCATGGTGCAGGTGCGCGCGCTCGTGGCGGCCGACCAGGCGGCCTGGTTGCCGCTGTGGCACGGCTACCAGCGTTTCTACGAGGTCACGCTGGGCGCGGCCGTGGACGCGCGCACCTGGCAGCGGCTGCTGGACCCGGCCGAGCCCATGCAGGCGCTGGGTGCCTTCGACGCGCAGGGCCAGCTGCTGGGCATCGTGCACCTGGTCCTGCACCGCACGACCTGGTCGGAGGGCCCCTCGTGCTACCTGCAGGACCTGTTCACGCTGCCGGCCGCGCGCGGGCGCGGCGTGGGCCGTGCGCTGATCGAAGCCGTCTATGCGCGCGCGGCCGAGGCCGGCGCGAGCCGTGTCTGGTGGCTCACGCACGAGAGCAATGCCGCGGGCCGGCAGCTCTACGACCGGGTGGCGCACAACGCCGGTTTCATCCAGTACCGCAAGAACCTGGATTGAGCCTCGCCATGCACGGGGTTCCCGTGCGGCAGCGCAGGGATCGGGCTTGGTAGTATCCCGGCCTCGTCGTCCCTCTCTTCGCCTGCCTCCTCCTGCATGGATGCTGCCTCTTCGCCATCGCTGCCGCGCATCGATGCCCTGGACCAGGGCGGCGGCCGCACGGCCGTGCTGCACGGCCGCTGGACCGCAGCCGACCTGTCCGACGGCGACCGCCTGCGGCAGCTGAACCAGGCGCTGGGCGCGCTGCCGCCCGAAGCCGGCTGGGACCTGCAGTCCATCGAGCGGCTGGACCACCTGGGCGCGCAGCTGCTGTGGAACCACTGGGGCCGGCAATGGCCGGCGCAGCTCGCGCTGTCGCCCGAGCAGCGCAGCATGCTCGAGCGCGTGGCCCAGTTCACGCGTCCGCGCGAGGCGGAGGATCGCGGCGGCTTCGCCGAGGCGTTCGACCGGCTGGGCGCGCGCGTGCTGCACAGCCTGGGCGAGCTCAAGAGCGGCGTGCGCCTGGTCGGCCAGCTGGCGCTGGACGGCCTGCGCTTTCTCAAGCGCCCGCAGGAAGGCCCCTGGCGCGACATCTCGGGCCATTTGTTCCAGATGGGCGCCATGGCGCTGCCCATCACCGCGCTGGTGGGCGCGCTGATCGGCGTGGTGCTGGCCTACCTGACCTCGCTGCAGCTGCGCCAGTTCGGCGCCGAGGCCTTCATCGTCAACATCCTGGGCGTCTCGCTCGTGCGCGAGCTCGGTCCCATGCTCGCGGCCATCCTCGTGGCCGGGCGCTCGGGCTCGGCCATCACGGCGCAGATCGGCGTGATGCGCGTGACCGAGGAGCTGGACGCCATGCGCGTGATGGGCATCGCCCACGGTTTCCGGCTCGTGCTGCCGCGCGCGATCGCGCTGGCCATCGCGATGCCGCTGATCGCCACCTGGACCACGCTGGCGGGCCTGGCCGGCGGCATGCTGGCGGCCGACCTCGCGCTGGGCATCACGCCGGCCTATTTCCTGGGCGCGCTGCCCGACGCCGTGAGCCCGGCCAACCTGAGCCTGGCGGTCGGCAAGTCGGCCGTGTTCGGCATCCTGATCGCGCTGATCGGCTGCCACTACGGCCTGCGCGTCAAGCCCAACACCGAGAGCCTGGGGCAGGGCACGACGGCGTCGGTGGTCTCGGCCATCACGGCCGTGATCCTGGTCGACGCGCTGTTCGCGGTGGCTTTCCGCAGCATCGGCATATGACGGACGAAGTCGTTTCCATCCGCGGCCTGTGGACGGCCTTCGGCCAGGGCCGCAAGCAGGTCGTGATCCACCAGGACCTGGACCTGTCGATCCGCGCCGGCGAGGTGATCTCGCTGGTCGGCGGCTCGGGCACGGGCAAGACCGTGCTGTTGCGCCAGATGCTGGGGCTGGAGAAGCCCTACCGCGGCGAGGTCACGGTGTTGGGCGAGCCGGCCGCGCAGCTGGGCCGGCGCGGCGCGGCCAGCCGCGTGGGGATGCTGTTCCAGCACGGCGCGCTGTTCTCGGCCTTCAGCGTGCTGGACAACATCGCGTTCCCGCTGCGCGAGCTGCGCCGCCTGCCGCTGGACCTCGTCTACGACACGGCGCTGGTCAAGCTGCAGATGGTGGGGCTGGGTCCGCAGCATGCGAGCAAGATGCCGTCCGACCTGTCCGGCGGCATGATCAAGCGCGTGGCGCTCGCGCGCGCGCTGGTCATGGACCCGCCGCTGCTGCTGCTGGACGAGCCCACGGCCGGGCTGGACCCGCACGGCTCGGACGAGTTCGTCGAGCTGCTGCAGTCGCTGCACCGCGAGCTGAACCTGACCGTGGTCATGGTCACGCACGACCTGGACACGCTGGTCGCACTGTCCAGCCGCGTGCTGGTGCTGGCCGAAAAGCGTGTGCTCGTGCAGGGCACGCCGCAGGAGGTGGCAGACTACGACCACCCCTTCGTGCACGCCTTCTTCCAGGGCGACCGTGGCCGGCGCGCCATGGCGCCGCGCGAGCGCATCGCGCCCGCACCTACGAGCAAGGATTGAGATGGAAAACAAAGCCCATGCCATGGCTGCCGGCGTCTTCGTGCTGGTCGTCACCGCGCTGCTGATCACGCTGGCGGTCTGGCTCGGCCGCGAAAGCGGCAGCAGCCACACCTACGAACTCTCGTCCAGCGACACCGTGACCGGCCTGCAGCTGCAGGCGCCCGTGCGCTTCAAGGGCGTGTCCGTGGGCAAGGTCACGCACATCGGCTTCGACCCCGAGGTGCCCGGCAACATCGTGATCCGGCTGTCGGTGGACGACACCACGCCCCTGTCGCCCAGCACCTTCGCCACGCTGAGCTACCAGGGCATCACAGGCCTGGCCTTCGTGCAGCTCGACGACCTGGGCGGCGAGCCCGAGAAGCTGCCGCCGGGCGCCAGCGGCGTGCCGCGGCTGCCGCTCAAGAACTCGCGCCTGGGCGAGTTGACCGACCAGGCGCCCGTGCTCTTGTCCAAGGTGCAGCAGGCGCTGGACAGCATCAACCAGGTGCTCAACGAGCAGAACCAGAAGAAGGTCGGCCAGGTGCTGGACAGCACGGCCGTCGCGGTCGAGCGCATCGGCGTGGCAGCGCAGAACGTCAACCAGCTCGTCACGCAGCTCGAGAGCACCATGCGCCAGCGCGTGGACCCCGCGCTGGCCGGCCTGCCGGCCGCGACGCAGGAGCTCACGGGCAGCCTGCAGGCCGTGCGGGCCGCGGCCGACGACGTGGCGCGCATGTCGCGCAACATCGACAAGACCGCCGACCGGCTCAACGAAAAGGACGGACCGCTGGACCGCCTGGCCGAAGGCACGGCGGCGCTGTCGCGCGTGGCGGAAACGCTGGGCGCGGCCACGCTGCCGCGCGTGAACCGCGTGAGCGAGGACACCTCGCGCGCGGCGCGCCAGCTCAGCCGCACCGTCAACGGCATCAACGACAACCCGCAGTCGCTGATCTTCGGCAGCGGCACGGTCCCGCCCGGCCCCGGCGAGGCGGGCTTCGTCGCGCCCGGAGCGGGCCGGTGACATCCTCCCATGGGCCGTGGGCGGCCCCCAGCGCAATGGACCACGACATGAGCATCGCTTCCCTTTCCTCCGATCCAGGCCGCCGGCGCGCCTGGCTGGCGCTGTGCGCCGCGGCAGCCCTGGGGGCGCTGGCGGGCTGCTCGGCGCTGCCCGACAAGCCCACGCGGCCGGCCCAGTACGACTTCGGTCCCGGTCCCGTGGCCGAGGCAGCGCAGGACCGGCGCGCACCGCTGGCGCCGCTCGCGCTGGCCGACGTCGAGGCCGGCGGCCCGCTGGAGGCCGGCACCGCCGTGCTGTACCGGCTGGGCTATGCCGATGCAGAGCAGCTGCGGCCCTATGCCCAGGCGCGCTGGAGCATGCCGCCCGCGCAGCTCGTGGGCCAGCGCCTGCGCGCGCAGCTGGGCCAGCGCCGCACCATCGTGAGCGCGGGCGAGGGCGCGGCCATGCTGCGCAGCGAGGGCCAGCAGCCGCTGGTGCTGCGCGTGGAGCTGCAGGAGTTCAGCCAGCTGTTCACGGCGCCCGCCCAGAGCGTGGGCCTGGTGCGCCTGCGTGCGACCGTGGTCGACAACCTGCCGGCCGGCGAGAAGGTGCTGGCCCAGCGCCTCGTGGTCGTGCAAAGGCCGGCCGCTTCGGCCGATGCCGCCGGCGGCGTGCGGGCCTTGGCCCAGGCCACGGACGAGGCCGCGGACCAGCTGTCGCAGTGGCTGCTGACCGTGTCGCGCTGAGGAGAGCCGCAGCCCATGCGTCGGTTCCTGACTGTCTTCATCGTTCTGCAGCTGCTGTTGTTCGGCGTGGAGCTGCTGCATCCCGTGCAGCAGCATGTGGTGCTGCCGCTGACCAGCGGCATCGCCTGGCTCTGCGTGCAGCTGGTGTCCTGGATGGACCCCTCGATCACGGCCTACGGCAAGGTGCTCATGAACGCCCAGAGCGGCTTCGGCGTCTCGATCGAGCCGGGTTGCAACGGCGTGGAGGCCTGCATCGTGCTCGTGGCGGCCATGCTGGCCTACCCGGCGCAGTGGTCGCACCGCATGCTGGGCATCGCGGTCGGGATCCTCGCGATCCAGGCCCTGAACATCGTGCGCATCGTGAGCCTGTTCTACCTGGGCCAGTGGAACATGGACTGGTTCCGCTTCGCGCACGAGTACCTGTGGCAGGCGCTGATCATGCTGGATGCGCTGTTCGTGTTCATGCTGTGGGCGCGCCGCTACCCGCAACGCGTGCTGGAGGCCGCCCATGCGGGCTGATGCCGCCGCACCGCTGCCGCTGTTCTTCCTGCGCGCGGCGCTGGCGCTGGCCGTGGTCATGGCCGCCTGGTGGGGTGTCAAGCAGTGGACCGCGCTGCCCGCGGCCTGGCTGACCAAGTGGGGCGCCGAAGCCGTGTTCTCCGACCTGCTGCGCCAGGTCGATGTGGAGAACGGCCAGATCGTGGCCGAAAGCTATCTGCGCCCCGACCCGACGCGGCTCGCACCGGGCCAGCGGCCGCAGGGCGCGCAGGCCGTGCTCGTGGCCGAGCTCGACGTGGCCAAGTACACCTACGGCCTGCCGCTGCTGCTCGCGCTGCTGCTGGCCGGTTCGCGCCACCGGCTGCTGCGCCAGATGCTGCTGGGCTACCTGGCCCTGCTGCCGGCCCAGGCGCTGTGCAATGCGCTGGTGCTGGCCGCGCAGATCGCGCTCGCCGCAGGGGCCGCGGTGTCGGTCCAGGCCGGCTGGTCGCGCTGGCAGCTGGACCTGCTGGCCTATGGCTACCAGATCAGCGTGCTGCTGCTGCCCACGCTGGTGCCCGTGCTGCTCTGGCTCTGGCTGGACCGGCGCTTCTTCGTCGCGGTGCTGCTCGAAGGCTGGCTGCGCAACGCGCCGATGCGCGAGCAGGAGCGGGCGCCCAAGCCCTGAGCGCGCGGCCTGCACGCCAGCGGCCTACTGGCCCGGCCGCAGCCGGATGCGCACCACGCTCTCATCCTGCCTGGCCTGCTTGTTGTTCTCGTCGTTCTTGACCGAGACGAACAGCTGGCCGCCCGCGTCGTCCAAGGCCAGGCTGTTCGGGTGCGGCGCCAGTGCCAGCGTCTGCAGCAATGCGTAGTTCGCCATGTCGTAGACCGTCAGCGCGCCGGTGCCTTGCTTGACCCGCACGCCGCCGCGGTTGGCCACGTACAGGCGCTGGCGCGCGCCGTCGAACAGCAGGCCGATGGGCACCTGCGCGGAGGGCAGGTTGGCCAGCGTGGCGCCGGTGTCGGCGTCCAGCACGAACACACGGTGACCGGCGCTGCGGCGCTGGTACTCCGTGCCCAGGTGCTGCAGCCGCGCCTTGTCGCGGTCGATGCCCTGGTCCACGCCGATCAGCCGGTTGCCCGCCGGGTCGTAGACCATGTTGAGCAGCTGGTCGGCTTCCACCTCCAGCGTGGCCGTGATCTGCAGCGTGCGTGCATCGACCACGAAGACCTGGCCGCGCATGTTGGACACGAACACGCGCCCGCGCCGGGCGTCCAGCGCGATGCCCACGGCGTTGTAGCCAAAGCCCTCGATGATCTTCTCGGCTTGCAGGTTGCGTGTGTTGAGCACCACCAGCGTGCTGTCCAGGCCCAGCCCCAGGCCGGGTGCGAACACGCGCTCGTTCTGGGTATCGACCACCATCTCGCGCAGCCGCCAGGGGTAGTCCACCGCCATCTTCATGCGCTGCAGCTGGGGCAGCAGCGTCGCGGTGCGGTGCGCGGGAATGGCCAGGCGCTGGAAGGTCTCGGCGAAGTCCACCTTCTCCATCATGGGCACCTGGCGGACCAGCTGCATGGCCTGGATGTCGACCACGCTGATGGCGCCGTTGAAGGCCTGCGTGAGGTAGATGCGGCCGGCCGTGTCGTCGAGCGCCACGCCGAAGCCCTTGCCGGTCAGCGCGACCTCGCCCGTGACCGCCAGCGTGGCGGGGTCCAGCCGCAAGAGGCGCGACCTGGTCTCGTCCTCCCAGTTCGGCGCGGCGACGAACAGCGCGTTCTGGCGCGCGCTGTAGGCCAGCTCCACGAGGTCGGTGCCGAAGGGGCGGCGCAGCAGCTGCCCGGCTTCGATGGGGCTGAATGCGGCGGCATTGTGCGTGGCCGGGGGCGGCGCGATGGCGGCGGGGCCCGCGGCCGCGATGCCGGCGGCGAGCAGGAGGTTCAGGGCGAGATGGCGGCGGTTCAGCATGCGAAGGTTCTCCGGGGACGAGGGGGGACGGCGGCTCACCACTGGTAGCGCAGCGTGGCCTGCGCGTTGCGCGGCGCGCCGTACTGCGCGCGGTAGACGACGAAGTTGTCGTAGTAGTGCTTGTCGAACAGGTTGCCGATGTTCAGGCTGGCCTGCCAGTGGCGGTCGATGCGCCAGGAGGCGTGCAGGTCCACCACCGTGTAGCTGCCATGCGTGGCCGAGACATTGCCGACGCCGGGGATGGTGATGGTCGGAATCGCCGCGCTGGCCGTGCGCATGGCGCGGCGGTCGACCCAGCCCAGCGTGGCGCCCAGGCTCAGGCCCTGCAGCGTGCCGGCGAAGCGGTAGGTGGCGCCGAGCTTGGCCTGGTCGCGCGGCATGTACAGATACATGGTCTCGCCGGCCGCGTTGCGCGTGTTGTTGCGCGTGAAGGAGCCGAACACCTGCCACTGCCGGCCGATGTCGCCCGCGAACTCGATCTCGAAGCCGCGCGAGACATTGCCCTTGCCCGTGGACGCGTAGGCATAGCTGCCGTCGGGCAGCACGATGTCGTTGCCGCTGGCGTCCACGGCGCGCTCGGCCAGGTTGTCCTGCCGGGTCTCGTAGACCGCGGCCGAGACGTTCAGGCGCTCGTCGAACAGCGCGCCCTTGACGCCGAGCTCCACGCTGCGGCCCGTCACGGGGGCTATGTCCTTGCCGTTCTTGTCGCGGTAGCTCTGCGGCTTGAAGATCTCGGCATAGCTCGTGTAGGCGGTCCACTGCGGCGTCACGTCGTAGGTGATGCCGGCGTAGGGCGTCAGCACCTGGTGGTTGCTGGCGCCTGCGGTGGTGCCGGTGTACAGGCCGCCCGTACCGTAGTTGTCGGTGCTGCGGCGGTAGTTGGACAGGCGCGCGCCGAGCACGAGGTTCAGCGGGTCGGCCAGGCTCAGCCGCGCGCTGGCGTACATGCCGCTCTGGCGCGTGTTGACCTGGCTCGCGCTGCCATCCCAGGCGACGGTCGGCCGGGTCGACTGGCCGTCCCAGCTGAACAGGTCGGGGATGGTCGTGAGGCCGGCGTTGGCGATCGTGAGCGTCTTGCTGTCGTCGTGGCCGCGCGAGGCGCTGGCGCCGAGGGCGAGCTGGTGCCTGCGGCCCAGCAGGCTGAAGGGGCCGTTGGCGTAGACCTCCAGGTTGTCCTGGTAGCGCACACCGTCGGCGGCCAGGTTGGCACGCACCTGCTGGCCACTGCCGTCGGCGTTCATGTAGTTGGGGTTGACGGAGGCGGACAGCAGCACGTCGCCCGCGTTGCGCTGGTGGCCGTAGGCCAGCTTGGCCTTCCAGCCGCTGTCGAACTCGTGCTGCAGGTAGACGAAGGTGTTGGCGTAGCGCTTGTCCCAGTAGGTCCAGTGGGGCGCCACGCTGGTCGAGCGCGCCACGTCGATGCGCTGGCCCGCGCTGTTGAACAAGGGCACGCCCGAGTTCGACTCGCCGTTGAGCTGGGTGCTCTGCAGGTCGTGGCCGATGGTCAGCAGGGTCACGGGCGTGAGGTCGACCTCGACCATGCCCGACAAGGTGCGCATCTGCTCGGAGCGCCGGTCGCGGAAGGAGTCGCCGTCGCGCGTGGCGGCGATGAGCCGGCCGCGCACGCGGCCGTCCTGCGCGAGCGGGCCCGACAGGTCGGTGATCGTGCGGCGGTGGCTCCAGGAGCCGACGGTGGCCGACACGCTGCCCGCGAATGCGCGCGTGGGCCGCTTGCGCACCAGGTTGATCGAGGCCGAGGGCTCGCCCGAGCCCGTGACCAGGCCCGTGGCGCCGCGCACCACCTCGACGCGGTCGTACAGCGCGCTGTCGAGCACGCTGGCGTTGAACGCGCCGCGGCCGGCCTCGCGGTAGCTGCCCTGCAGCCCGTCGACCTGCATGCCCGTGATGTTGAAGCCGCGCGAGGCGAACTGGTAGCCGCCGCCCACGGCCGCGGTCTCGATGGACACGCCGGGTGTGAATGCGAGCACGCGGTCCATGTCGTGGAGGCCGTAGTCCTCCATCTGCTGGCGCGTGATCAGGCTGGTGGCCTGCGGCGTCTGCTGGGGGCTCAGTTCGAGCCGTGTGGCATTGCTGCTGGGGCCCATGGCGGTGTAGGAGCCCGTGCCTTCTGTGATGGGGTCGTAGAAGGCCGCGGCCGTCACGTTCACGTGGGGCAGCGAGGCGTGCGCGTCGGGTGCGGCGCCGGCCGCGCCGGGCTCGGCGGACGGGGCGGCGCGCAGGCCGTAGCTGCCATCGCCGCGCACGAAGGCCTGCAGGCCGCTGCCCTGCAGCAGCTGGACGAAGCCGGCGGCGACCGTGTAGCTGCCTTGCAGGCCGGCGGTCTGCTTGCCCTCGACCAGCTGCGCCGTGCCGACCAGCGTGATCTGGGCCTGGGCGCCGAAGTTCGCCAGGGCCATGTTCAGCGGCCCTGCGGGAATGGCGTAGCTGCGCTGGGCGCTGGCGGCGGCCGCCGCGGCCGGCTGTGCCTGTGCGGACATGGGCGCGCACAGCAGGCCCAGGCTGCCGGCCACCAGGATGGCGTGCAGGGCGGCCACCGAGGCTCTGGGACGGCAAGCAGGGGCGGACAGGGCAAGGGCGGATGCGGGTTGGCGCATGGAGGAATTCCTATGGATCAGCGGGGCCGGCGGCATGCCGGCGCGCGAGCACGACAACGAGGTGCTGCACCAGGTAAATCCATCGAGCGACCCCAAAGCGGAACCCGCGGCGCGCTTTTTTTTCAGCAGCGGGGTGCTCGCGTAGGATGAAGGCCAAGCGTTTCACCCATGGCGCGCGATGGCACCCCCGACACACGCCCGTCTCGGTGGTGGGCGCGTTCTCAGCAGAAGGCCTTCTCCATGCACACCCTCCCACCCCACCCCATCCCCCGCTCCATCCTCCGCCTCCTGTC
>DATKFT010001105.1:0-4444 GCA_035544335.1 Pseudorhodoferax sp. | reverse complement strand
CGCGCATGCTGAAGTGGTAGTAGCCACCCGCGAACGCGTCGAGCACCTGGCCGGGCAGCTGCAGCGCACGCGCGAGGTCCAGCTTGCCGTTGAACTCGATGCCGCGCGCCACGATATCGGCTGCGTTGTTGGCGTAGTCCGAGGTGTTGGTCGTGGGCCCGCGCGAGACCGTGGTGATGCGGTCCGAGATCGTGTTCTGGAACAGCGCCGTGTCCAGCCGCCAGAGCGGCGCCTGCAGCGTGGCACCCACTTCGATCTGCCGGCTGGTCTCGGGCTTGAGGTTGGCATTGCCGAAGATGCGGCCGCCGCCCACGGCCGTGAAGTCCGAGGCCAGTTCCGTGGCTGTGGGCGCACGAAAACCCGTGGAGGCGCCCGCGCGCAGGTTCAGCAGCTCGCTGGCCTTGAAGGTCACGCCCGTGGACCAGGTGTGGGTGTCGTACTTGCGCGTGCTGCTCACCGCGAGCGGCAGGTTGGGCGTGGCGTCGAAGCGCGTCTGGCCCCAGGTCTTGCGCAGGCCGGCGCGAAGCAGGAGCCGGTCGTCCAGCAGGGTCTGCGCGTCCTCGAAGTACAGCGCATGCACCTCTTCGGTCTGGTTGTTGTCGTAGGGCGCGACCTGGCCGCTGGGGCCGCCCGGCATGGCCACGCGCTCGCGCACCGAGCGCAGCCGGCTCTTCTCCCAGTCCAGGCCCAGCAGCAGGTCGTTGCCCTGCCCCAGCTTGAAGCGCGGCTGCAGGCGCAGGCCGCTCACGTCCAGCGTGCGCTTGTTGTAGTCGCGCGAGGTGCCGGGCACGGCCGCGGTGCCCGAGCGGACCACGGGCGAGGCCCAGTTGAATTCGTCGACGTCGGCCAGGTCGTAGGCCTGGGCCATCCAGCTGACGCGCTGGTCGGCCGTGGACCCTTCGTACGTGAGGTCCAGCGAACGGTTGCTGCGGTCGTCGCGGCTGTAGATGTTGGCGCCCGATCCGCGGAAGCCCGCGTTGTAGATGCCGTCGGTGCGCAGCTGCAGTTGCAGGCGGTGGTGGTCTGCCAGCTGCCAGCCCAGCGCGCCGCTGGCGCCGCGGCGTTCCCAGCCCGTGTTGGCCAGGCTGCCGCCGCCCTTGCCCGCGTCGTAGTCGCCGCGCTCGCCACCCGACAGGCCGATGTACCAGTCGAACCTGTCGCTGGAGCCCGCCGTCTGCGCATGGGCGCGCCACAGGCCCCAGGAGCCGGCCGTGAGGTCCACGCTGGAGCCGGGCTGGGTGGCGCCGGTCTTCATGATGATGTTGACCACGCCGCCCATGTTCTGGCTGCCGTAGACGACCGAGCCCGGGCCGCGCACGATCTCGATGCGCTCCACGTCGGCCGGGCTCAGCTTGGACAGGTTGGCCGTGCCCGCGCGGCGCCCGTTCACGAGCACGAGCACCTGGCTGCGAAAGTCGCGGCCCTGGCCGTCGGTGGCGGCGCCGCGGATGTTCATCGAGGTCTGGGCCGCGGTCCATTCGCTCAGGAAGCCCACGGCGTTCTCGGCCAGCAGGTCGGTGACCGATCGCGCGCTGGAGCGCGCGATCGTGTCCTGGTCGATGGTCTGCGTGGTGGCCGCGATGCGGCTGCGGTCCTCGGGCCGGGCCGTGGCCGTGACAAAGACCTCGCCGAGCGCGCCCGCGGCAGCTGCCTGGGTGGGGGTCTGGGCCTGGGCCATGCCGGTCAGGACCAGCGCGGCGGCCAGGCAGGAGGAACGGGGACGGAATCCGCGGGGCGCGGCCGCGCGCGGGCGGCTCGGGGGCTGGTGGTCGTGCATGCGTCGTGACGTTCTGGCCCCGCTCTCCCGCAGGGCCGATCCATGAACACACCACGCGCGCCGCCGGCACGACCCGGGCCGCGCCACGGGGGCGCAGGCCAGCGTCGGACCAGCGCACGCCGCGGTGTCCGAATCGATCGCCAAGGCCGGTATCCGGGCTCGCGGAGCGGCGCATGGCGCCAGGCTTCCCGCCTTCCCACGCCCGAAGGGCGCAGTGGCTGCCGGCAGGTGCCGGCATGGGGGCTTCGATCCGCTGACCGTTGCGGGGGCAGCGCAGGCTTTTCACCTGCTTCCCGTTTGACCACCGGCCCTGCGGCCGGCGGCACCTTGCAACCGGGGCGTGGCGCGTTCTGTCGAAGGCCGCCACGGCCCGCGCGGATTATCGTCCAGCTGCGTGCGCCATCCACCGCGGCGTGCCGGGTGCGCCGGCCGCCGCGGCCGTGGCCCAACAGTGCGTCGCGGGAACGTCGGGGTCGACGGTGCCCAGGCTCAGCAAAGCCGGTAGACGCCCTCGGCGTCCACCTGCACCTGCCCCGCCGCCAACAGTTCGTCCAGGTGCTGCACGATCGTGCGCGCCTCGGCCGATGCGACCCACCAGCCCTGAAAGTCCGGCGGGTACAGCAGGCGGCACGCCACCAGCTGGGCCAGCGTCCTGGGCGACTCGGCCAGCAGCGCGAGCAGGCGCGCGCTGCGCGCGTCGATCTTGGCGCTGAAGGCGGCCAGGTCGCGCAGGAAGTGCGCGCGCTCGGTGTAGACGCCGCGGTGGTGCGAGGTCACCCAGACCTTCGCCGGGACCTCCGGCAAGCGGCGCAGGGTGGCGCGGAAGTCGCGCAGGCTGGAGCCCGCATCGGCGTAGTACGGGCCAAAGCCGCTCAGGTCGATGTCGCCGATGAAGGCCACGCCCTCGGGCTCGACCAGCAGCACGGTGTGGCCGGCCGTGTGGCCCGGCATGTGGAAGGCACGGATGCGCGAGCCACCGAGTTCCCAGCAGGCGCCGTCGGCATAGCCCTGGGCGTCCGGCCGCGGCGCGTAGTAGAAGTCGCGTTGGTAGCGGGCCAGCACCTGTGCGCCGACCGCTTCGTCGGCCACGCCCATGGCGGCCAGCAGGCCGCGCCAGCTCTGCGCGGCGGGCAGGTCTGCATGGTGGACGTGCACGCTGGCCTGGGGCACGCGGTGCAGGCCGGCCATGTGGTCCTCGTGCACATGGCCCATGACCACGAGCTCGCTGGCATCGAAGGCCGCGCCGATGAAGTTGGAGACGATGGGCGTGTCCATGGCCGCACGCGTGTCCGTGCCGCGCACCAGCACCTGGTTGCCGTCGGGATACTTGCCGTTGCGCGCGCCGAAGAAGACCGAGACGCGGCCGAACTCAACATGCTGCACGCCCGCACGTGGCGCAGCGGTCTGGGAAGCGTTCATGGGCTTGGCACCATACCAGAGGGCGCACAATGCCGCCCCATGCAAAGCATCTTCCATTTCGCCTTCAACGTCCGCGACCTCGACACCGCGCGCCGCTTCTACGGCGGCGTGCTCGGCTGCCGCGAGGGCCGCAGCACCGACACCTGGGTCGATTTCGACTTCTTCGGCCACCAGATCTCGCTGCACCTCGGCGAGCCCTTCCCGACCGCGCGCACCGGCCATGTGGGCGACAAGCTCGTGCCCATGCCGCATTTCGGCCTGATCCTGGCGCTGCCCGACTGGCAGGCCATGGCCCAGCGCCTGACCGAGGCCGGCACCGACTTCGTGCTGGAGCCGCAGGGCCGCTTCGAAGGCCAGCCCGGCGAGCAGTGGACCATGTTCTTCCTGGACCCCTTCGGCAACCCGATCGAGGTCAAGGGCTTCCGTTCGCTGGCCAGCGTCTACGACACGTGAACGGCGACGGGGCGCGGGCCATGCGCCCTGATCCGCTGACCCTGCAGCTGTTCAACGCCGTGGTCGAGACCGGCTCGATCGCGGCCGCGGCGCAACGCGAGCACATCGCCGCGGCCGCCGTGAGCCGGCGCATCGCCGAACTCGAGCAGCGCCTGGGCAGCCCGCTGCTGCTGCGGCACGCGCGCGGCGTGGAGCCCACGGCCGCGGGCCGCGCGCTGCTGGGCCTGGCCCGCCGTGCGCTGCGCGCGCTGGACGAGGTGCCCGAGCAGATGCGCGACTACGCGAGCGGACTGCGCGGCCAGATCCGCATGTGCTCCAACATCTCGGGCATCACGCAGTTCCTGCCGCAGGACCTGGCCAGCTTCGCGCAGCTGCACCCGCAGGTGCACATCGAGCTGGAGGAGACCAACAGCAGCGTGGCCGTGCGCGCCGTGGCCGAGAACGCGGCCGACATCGGCGTCTACACGGCCTATGCGCACAACGCGGGCGTGCAGTCGCTGCCCTACCGCCATGACCGGCTCGCGCTCTTGGTGCCGCAGCGCCACGCGCTCGCGCGCCGGCGCCAGCTGCGCTTTGCCCAGGTGCTGGACGAGGCCTTCGTGGGCCTGCGCACGGGCAGCGCGATCAACCAGCTGCTCGTGGCCGAGGCCGCCCGGCTCGGCCAGTCGCTGCGCATGCGCATCCAGGTGACGGGCTTCGACGCGCTGTGCCTCATGGTGGCGCAGGGCTTTGGCATCGGCGTGGCGCCGGCCGGCGTGGTGCGGCTGTACGCGCCCACGCTGGGCGTGCGCGAGA
>DATKFT010001104.1:0-1935 GCA_035544335.1 Pseudorhodoferax sp. | reverse complement strand
GATCGCGTTCGCGCTGCTGACCCAGGACATGCACGAGATCCACCGCCGCATGGGCCACGAGTACGTCTCCCACCTGTGGCGCGAAGGCGTGCACGCCTTCGGCCTGGACGACGGCCGCCCGCTCGCCGACGGCCTGGTGCTGCGCGCCGTCGAGCGCGACGACCCCAGCCACCATGTGCAGGTCGACCTGGAGCTGCCCGCGCGCGCGGGCGGCGTGCTGCTCGTGTTCGAGGGCGCGCAGTACGTGCAGCGCGAGCGCCTGGCCGTGGCGCTGCCGACCGATGCGAACGGGCCGGTGCCGATCCGCCTGTCGCTGCAGTTCGGCGCCGCCCAGCCCGGGGAGTGGCCGCGCCTGCTCAAGCTGCAGGCGCGCCTGGGGCCGTCCGCGCAGAACCCGCACTACGGGTACCTCTGGACGCTGCTGCGCGAGGCCGAGCTCGGCAGCCCGCGCAAGGCGGCCGAGCGCGCTGACCCCGAGCGCCTGCGCGCCGCCGCGCAGGACGAGCCCAATGGCCAGGTCGCGCTCACGGCCGCCATGCTGCTGCAGGCGAGCACGGGCCGCACCGAGCAGCTGCAGGCCTGGGCGCGCAGCCTGCTGCAACGCGCGCCCGCGCTGCCCGATGCCGCCGTGCTGTGGGCCGCCTCGCTGCAGCATGCGCTCGCGCAGGGCAGGAAGAAGCCCTTCGGCGAGGCCGCGCCGCAGGCCGCCCTGGTCGCGGCGCTGGCCAGCCTTGGCACGCGCGGCCTGCCCTACTTCGTCGACGGTCTGGAGCTGGCCGAGCGCCTGCTGCGCCAGGCCCTGCGCGGCCCCCTGGCGCCCGGGCAGGGCGAGCGGCTGCGCGGCGTGCAGCAGGCCATCGCGCAGCTCTACGAGGTGGCCCAGCCCGATGGCCAGTTCCCGGTGCTGGCCGGCCTGCCGCGTCCGGCCACGTTGCCGGGCGACGGCCCGCTCACGACCGGGGAACTGCGTGCCCTGCTGGGCCGCAAGTGAGGCGCCGCTTGAATCCGGCTACCATGCGCGCCGCGGAGCAAGCCGCGCCCGGACCCGCGGGAAGGGTTGAACCCACTTGCCCCACGCCTGCCCGCACGCGTTCAGCTCTGCGCGCGGCGCCTGTGGTCTTTCCCCACCTTTGTGCGGCCGATGCTGCGGGTCCCCGGCTTTTTGCGCACGGAGGTTTCTCGTGAAGCACATCCCCGCGCGGCCCGATGCCGCGCACCTCAAGAAACAGGCCAAGCAGTTGCTGGCCGCATGGCGCGCCGGCGACCCCGACAGCGTGGCGCGCCTGCGCCAGGGCTTGCCGGCCGCCCAGGGCGCCAGCCACGCCACCATCGCCGCGATGGCACTGCGGCTGCACGACGCCCAGTCCTGCCTGGCGCGCGAGCACGGCTTCGTTTCCTGGGCCGAGCTCATGGGCTTCGTGGCGGCGCGCAACGCGCATGCCGAGGCCATCGCCGATCCGGCCCGCGCACGGCTGCGCTGGCTGCAGCTGGCCTATGCCGGCGACGTGGCCGGCGGCATGGAACGCGCGCAGCCGGCCGTGGCTGCGCGGCTGCTGGCCGAACAACCCGCGCTGGCCGATGGCGATGCGCTGGTGGCCTGCGCCATCGGCGACGCCGCGCGGCTGCGCCAGGCCATGGTGCAAGATCCGCAGTGGCTGCACCGGCCCGGCGGCGCACTGCAGCTGCCGCCGCTGTTTGCCGTCGCCCACTCCAGCCTGTGGCGGCTGCCCGCGTTCCGGCCCGGCTTGCTGGCCAGTGCGCGGCTGCTGCTCGACGCCGGGGCCGACGCCAACCAGTCCGTGGGCAACCGCTGGCCGCCGGCCTCGCTGCAGTCGCCCTCCAGCACCGAGCGGCTGTCCGCCCTGTACGGTGCAGCCGGCCAGAACCACGACCCGGAGCTCACGCGCCTGCTGCTGGCCGCGGGCGCCGCCCCCA
>DATKFT010001103.1:0-4825 GCA_035544335.1 Pseudorhodoferax sp. | reverse complement strand
CAAACGTGCGCTCGCCGCCGCTCATCAAACCCACACTCTTGGCTTCGCCTGTGTTACCGTCGTGCACCACGATGTCGAAGCCTTCGCGTTCGTCGCCCTTCGCCGTGGCGACCAGGGTGCGGATGGCGACCGTGAACCGCGGGCCGTAGCAGGCCAGCAGCAGATCGTTGGCCAGCCGCGACAGCGTGGGGCCGGCATCGTCGATGGCCAGCGCGATCAGGCCGTCGTGGCTCAGGCAGCGGGCCAGCAGCGTCCAGTCGCCAAGCGCCTGCTCCACGGTCGTGCCATGGGTCGCACTTTGGGCGACGCGTTGGGCCAGGGCGCTGGCCTGGCGCGCCAGGTCATCGGCGGCCTGGGCCTCGCGCACGGCGTCCAGAACTGCCCGGTGCGCAACATCCCAGTGGGCGCGCGCTGCGGTCACCTCGCGCGCCGCCTGCGCCAGTGCAGCATCATCGCAGCCCACCGGCAGCTGGGCCAGCGCTTGTGCGCGGCGGGCCCGGGCTTCCTGCGCGTGGCGCTCGGCCTGCGCGATCTGCTGCGCCATGCGGGTCTGCGCGGCCTGCGCCTGGGCCCGCTCGGCCTCGTCCTCCGCACTCCATATCACCACCGTCGATGCCGCCGGCAGCGTCACGAGTTCGGCGTCGATCTCGCGCAGCGTGGCCTGCGCCTGGCGACACGTTGCGGCCTGCGCCGCCAGCACGGCGCAACGGCCAGCGCGGTTGTTGGCCGCTGCCTCGCGGTGCTCGGCCCAGGCCAGTGCGTCGCCCGCTCCGGCCAACTCCTGCGCGGCACGGCGGGCCTGCGCCAGTGCCTGCTGCGCCGCCGTCTGCTGCCGCGCACAGCGGGCCACCAATCCCCGCGCATCGGGCAGCAGCGCCTGGGCTTCGCGCGCATCGCCCAGCAGGCGGCAGCGGCCCTGCAGGTCGCTGCCAGCGCAGGGCACGGTGGCCGTCAGCCCATGCCGGTGGCGCAGTTCCTCGACCCGCAGCACGGCCTTGCCGGCTTCGCGTTCGATGGCAGCCAGTTGCTGCTGCGCCAGGCGCTCGGCGTCCTGCGCCTGCCGCAGCTGCTGCACCTGGCTGCGCGCCGCCTGCGTGTGCGTGTGCCGCCGATCCAGCACCCGCAGCGCCAGGGCCTGCCGCCGCGCTGCCCACCGCACCGCACCAGCTTGCGCGAGTTGCTCCACACAACGCAGGCGCGCACGCTCCAGCGTTTGGCGACGCTCCTGTGCCTGCTGGTGCCGCGTGCGCACGCGCTGCACCAGCCGTTGCTGCTGGCTTTCCAGTGCTGCGCCTTGGTCCTGCAGCCCCGCCAGGGTCTGCGCATGCGCTGCCGCTTCGGCCCGGTGCTGTACCTGCAGGCGCTGGCGCTGCTGTTCCGTGGTGCGCTGCTGCTCGCGCTCGACCATGCACTGAGCATGGCGAGCCACGGCGGCGTCCAGCGCCTGCTGTGCCTGGACCAGACGCGCTTCGGCCTTCGGCGTGGTTTGCGCTGCGCTCGCGGCCCGGTCGCGGGCTGCCTGCAGCCGCTCCGCCTCCTGCTCCAGCCCCGCCTGCTGCTGCCGCAGGCTGCCCAAGCCCACCTTCAGCAGCCGCGCCGTCTCGGCCGCCTGCTGACCGAGGGCGCGGATCTGATCCTGGCCCAGCAGGTCCGCCAGCAGCGTCTTGATCTCCGCGTTGCGGTAGCTGTTGAGCTGGCGCTTGCCCTGCGCCGCGAACACGGAAGTGAAAAAGGTTTCGGCGCTGCCGCAGAGGTGTTCCACGCAGGCCGTGTAGGTCTCCATGCGGCCATCGGAGATCGTGCCGTCGTCCAGCACCACCGGGTGCCAGTGGCCGGCCGCGTCGCGCTGGTGCAGGAAGGCCTCGGTCCGCCGCCGCCCGGCCAGTCGCACGATGGTCTGGGAGCGGTAGACCTGGCCTTCGTGCGCCCAGACCAGATCTTTCACACTCTCGGGCAGGTAGACATGGTCGTAGTAGGCGAACCCTCCCGTGCTGCCCGCGCCGGCGCGGCTGGCCAGCAGGTGGTAAGGCGTGAGGTTGTCCATGACAGTGGTCTTGCCGCTGCCGTTGGCGCCGGTGATCGCGATCAGTTGCGCACCGCCAGCCAGGTGTTCCAGGTCCAGGTGCAACTCGGACAGGCCCAGCCCGTCGCGGATGCCCCGGAAGCCCTTCAGGGTCAGTTGCAGGGGTTGCATGGCGTGTCCTTGAAAGGGGTGGTGCGATCAGGCAGCCAGCGCTTCGGCTGCCGCGTGGTCGGCGGGTCGATCTTCGATCTCGGCCGATGGCGAGATGTCGCTGCCGCGCAGCACGCGTTCGGCGATCGCCTCGGGGCCGTCCTCGGCCAACGCGGCAAGTCCCGCGAGCAAGGGCGCTGGGTTCACGCCCGTGACCTCGGCCCAGACGCGCAGCCTGTCCTCCAGCAGCGGCAGCCGCGCGATGCCCTCGGCCCGGGTGCGCACGAGCGGCACGATGCGCCCCTCCAGCTGCGTCTGTGCCGCTCCTTCCAGCACGCGCAGCATCGCGGCCCGATCCACCGCAGCGCGGTCTTCCTCCGCCACGGTCCAGCGCACCCGCACGCTGGCGCCGCTGACTCCCTCGCGGGCCACCGCCGCGCGCAGTGCGTCGAGGTCGGGGCGGCCGGCGAACACGATGTCCACGGTGCGACGGGCCGGCGTGGGCTCCAGCACACAGCAGGCGCCCTGCGCGTCCACCTCCCACACCAGGAAGCCCTTGGAGCCATCCTCGCCGTAGTGGAAGCGCCCGATGGAGCCGGCATAGGCGATCACCTGCGTGCCGGCCTCTCCGTGCTGCGCCCAGGACTGGTGCCGGTGGATGTGGCCGAGCAGGAACGCCTGGGCCTGCGCGGCGAACAGCGCCCCGGTGGTGAACTCGTGGTCGAAGCCGGCCATCGGCACACCGTGTTCGCTGAGGCAGCCGAACACGGTGCCATGCGACACGCCCACCGTCGGCAGGCCCCGTGCCCGCGCCTGGCTGTGGCTGGGCGCGAAGCCGGCCAGCAGCTGGGCCAGTTGCTCGCCCGTGGCCTGCGCCGCGTCGGCCGCGCCCACGGTGGCGGCCACCGTGGCTTTGTTGACGCTGGGCACGCAGGCAAACAGCGCCAGCGCATCCGCCGGCAGCGCCTCGAAGCGCCAGCCAGGCGAGGCCGTCCAGCGCCCGCCGCGTGTCAGCGCCACCTGCTGGATGCGTTCGGCCACGTGGACCGGGCAACGGCCGCCCAGCGCACGGAACAGCGCCAGCGTGCCGGGAGGCTCGTGCGAGTAGGTGCCCTGCAGCATCAGCACCGGGCAGTGCTCGGCCAGCCGGCGCACCTGCGCCACCAGCCGCGCGGCGGCCGGCGTGTGCAGTTCCAGCGCATGGTCGGTCGCGTCGCCGGAGAACACCGCCACGTGCACGCTGAGCGCCATGGCGCGGTCGATCGCATGGCCCAGGCAGCGATCCGCCTCGGCCAGGGTGCTGCTGCCGTAGTGCAGGTCCGAGAAGTGCGCGATGCGGATCGGTGCGGAGGTTGTCATGGCACCTCCCGCAGCGCGGTCTCGACCTTGTCGCGGTAGCCCGCGCCGTCGTTCCGGTAGCGCGCGATCTCGTCCCAGGCGCGGCCGCGTCCATGCGGGTGGATGCGCCAGGCCCGGCCCCAGCGCTGATTGGCATAGGCCATGAAGCACTCACTGTCCACGCCCAGGGCCTGCGCCTGCGCCAGCACCTGGTCGAGTGTCGGGCGGCTGGCCGGCTGGTTCACATCTTCCGGCCCGCCCGGCTCCGCCGCTTGGCAGTCATCGGCCGGCCCCTCCAGCACCTGCGCAGCACGGTCGGCCTGCTGGATCGCCGTCTCGGCATCCTCGTGCTCGCGCAGCAGCGCCGTCACGTCGATCGGGGCCTCCAGCTCGATGATCCATTGCGGCCGGCGCACGGCACGGCCTTGCGCGTCGATGTGCGCCACCTCCTTGAGCACCTTGCTCAGGTAGAAGGTCTGGCGCTCGCGCCCCAGAAAGCCGGAGATGCGCCCGCCGCGCAGTTGCGCCACGGCCTGGAAGCGCTGCACGGCGCGGCTCATGGCGTAGAAGCTGGTGGTGGGCAGCTCCAGCGCGCTGATCGAGCGCACACCCGGCATGAAGAACAGGAAGCGGCCGCGCAGCGTGCACTGGCCGCTCTGGTACTCCGCGCAGCCCTCGGGGTCGCAGATGCCGCCGTTCTCCTCGCGCGGCACGGTTTTTCGCCCGCCGAAGATGCGGATGGTGCGCCGGCCCGTGTCGTCCACCGGCACCGGGGCATGGCGCATGCAGTGGCGCACCTGGCCGTCCGGGCCGTACTGCGACCAGTAGCGCTTCTCGTGCGTGGCCCAGGTCGCCAGTTCGTGCGGCATCACGGTCTGCCAGTGGTCGGACGGGAACACCACGGGGAAGCGGTACAGGCGCCGGCCCTGGCCACGGTCCTCGCCGTGCGCGTCCAGGATCTGCTGCGCCATTTCGGGGTTGGCGAAGTCCTGCGCGCGCACGGTGAACCAGGGCACGTTGCGCGGCACCAGCGGCGCGCTGAGCTGCGGCAGGGCCTCGGCCAGCGAGCGCTCGATCTGCGCGAAGGAGCGGCCTGCCTCCAGGCCCTGCAGGTAAATCGCCTTGGCCTCGGGATGCGCCGCCGCCTGGCGCGTCAGCACCATGATGCCGGGGCGGATCTTGCCGCCCGTGGGGATGCGGGCCGCCGCTTGGCCGAGCAGCGGCGGCGCAAGGACAGGTGAGGCGGGAACCGGTGGCCCGTCGGGCACCGTCGTGATCGCGTGGGCCATGGACTCTTCTCCTGTGGCATCGGGA